>NZ_JBFUEO010000031.1:0-41549 GCF_056403935.1 Pedococcus sp. P2_E4
GGCCTGGCTCGTGGAGAGCGCGCTCGCAGCCCGAGAGGCCCCCGACAACGCGGCCCACCGGCTGGCCGACAGTCGGTTCCACCTGGCCGTGGCCACGCTCTCGGGGTCGCCGATGCTCATCGAGGCCGTGACCCGGGCGCAGGCCGCCCTCAACGAACTCCTCTCCGCGATCCCGGTGCTGCCGACCAACATCGCGCACTCCAACGACCAGCACGACGCCGTCGTCCGGGCGATCCTCGACGGCGACAGCCCCCGGGCCAGGGAGGCGATGGAGGAGCACTGCGACGCCACCGCCGCGCTGCTGCGGGGACTCATCGGATGACGACCGCTCGAGACACCAGGAGACCCGCATGACCGCTCCACCGCAGCTCACGGTCGAGGAACTGCGTGCCGACATCGCCACCGGGGCGATCGACACCGTGATCGTCGCGTTCACCGACATGCAGGGACGCCTGCAGGGCAAGCGGATCCACGCCCAGTTCTTCCTCGACTCGGTGCTTGGCCACGGCACCGAGGGGTGCAACTACCTGCTCGCGGTCGACGTCGACATGAACACCGTCGACGGGTACGCCATCAGCTCGTGGGAGCGCGGCTACGGCGACATGATGTTCGACCTCGACCTCGGGACCCTGCGTCGCACGCCCGGCCAGCCGTACTCCGCCACGGTCCAGTGCGACCTGTCCTGGCTCGACGGCACCGGCCTGGTGCGCGAGTCGCCGCGGTCGGTGCTGAAGGCCCAGGTCGACGCCGCTGCGGAGCTGGGGTTCGTCGCGCTCACCGGGACCGAGCTCGAGTTCATCGTGTTCGAGGAGACCTTCGAGCAGGCGTGGGACCGGCGCTACCAGGGGCTCACCGGGGCCAACCGCTACAACGTCGACTACTCCATCCTCGGGGGGACGCGGGTCGAGCCCCTGCTGCGCGACATCCGCAACGAGATGTATGCCGGCGGCGTCACCGTCGAGAGCGCGAAGGGAGAGTGCAACCTCGGCCAGCACGAGATCGCCTTCCTCTACGACGACGTGGTGCGCACCTGCGACAACCACGTGGTCTACAAGACCGCCGCCAAGGAGATCGCCGCCAAGCACGGGCAGTCCCTGACCTTCATGGCCAAGTTCGACGAGCGCGAGGGCAACTCGTGCCACATCCACCTGTCGCTACGAGGCACGGACGGCGAGATCGTCTTCGCGGACGACGAGCGGGACGGCGGCCGCAGCCAGCTCTTCGAGCACTTCGTGGCGGGCATCCAGGCCACCATGCGGGAGTTCACCCTCCTCTACGCGCCGAACGTCAACTCCTACAAGCGGTTCCAGCCCGGCTCGTTCGCCCCGACGGCGATCGCGTGGGGCACCGACAACCGCACGTGTGCACTGCGGGTGGTCGGCCACGGCGCCGGGCTGCGCGTCGAGAACCGCGTCCCCGGTGGCGACGTGAACCCGTACCTCGCGGTGGCAGGCATGCTCGCCGGTGGGCTGCACGGCATCCGCGAGGAGCTGCCCCTCGAGCCCGCGCTCACCGGCAACGCCTACGTGTCCGACAAGGCGCGGGTGCCGTACCTGCTCAGCCAGGGACGTGACCTGTTCTCGAGCTCGGCCATCGCCCGCGCGGCCTTCGGTGACGACGTCGTCGACCACTACTCGCACGCCGCCGAGGTGGAGCTGACCGCCTTCAACGCCGCCGTCACCGACTGGGAGCGGATCAGGGGGTTCGAGCGGCTGTGACAGCTCCGGGCGTAGCAGGAGAACCCATGCAGCACGAGGTCCTCAACCCGGCCACCGAGGCCGTCGTGGCCCAGGTGCCGCTGGCCGACGTCGAGCAGACCGACGCCGCGATCGCGGCTGCCGAGGCCGCCGGCCCCGCGTGGCGGGCAGTCGCTCCGGCGGACCGCGGACGGCTGCTCCGGCGGTTCTCCGAGCAGGTCGACGCCCACCTCGAGGAGCTCGCGCAGCTCGAGGTGGCCAACTCCGGCCACACGATCGGCAACGCACGGTGGGAGGCGGGCAACGTCCGCGACGTCCTGGCCTACTTCGCAGCGGCTCCCGAGCGGCTGTTCGGCCGGCAGATCCCCGTGGCCGACGGGATCGACGTGACCTTCAAGGAGCCGCTCGGCACCGTCGGCATCATCGTCCCGTGGAACTTCCCCATGCCCATCGCAGGCTGGGGGTTCGCCCCCGCGCTGGCGGCCGGCAACACGGTGGTCCTCAAGCCCGCCGAGCTGACCCCGCTGACCGCCATCCGGCTCGGCGAGCTCGCTCTCGAGGCGGGGATCCCCGAGGGCGTCTTCACCGTCATCCCGGGCAAGGGGTCGGTCGTGGGGGAGCGCTTCGTCACCCACCCGGCGGTGCGCAAGGTGTGCTTCACCGGCTCGACGGCCGTGGGGCAGCGGATCATGCGCGGGGCCGCCGACCAGGTCAAGAGGATCACCCTCGAGCTGGGAGGGAAGAGCGCCAACATCGTGTTCGACGACTGCGACCTCGAGACCGCGGCAGCGACCGCCCCCTACGGCGTCTTCGACAACGCCGGCCAGGACTGCTGCGCGCGCAGCCGGATCCTGGTGCAGCGCAGCGTCTTCGACAGGTTCATGGAGCTGCTCGAGCCGGCCGTCAAGGGGGTCGTGGTGGCGGATCCGGGCGACGAGGCCACCGAGATGGGGCCGCTCATCAGCGCCGGCCAGCGTGACACCGTGAGGTCCTTCGTCGAGGGCGCCGCCGAGGACGTCGACATCGCCTTCCGCGGTGAGGCACCCACGGGCGACGGGTACTGGTACCCCGCCACCGTCGTGCTCCCGCGGTCGACGACCGACCGCGTCTGGCAGGAGGAGGTCTTCGGACCCGTCGTGGCCGTGATGCCCTTCGACGACGAGGCCGACGCGGTCGCGAAGGCCAACGACACGGCATACGGGCTCTCCGGCTCGATCTGGACCCGCGACGTGGGGCGCGCCCTGCGGGTGGCCCGCGGGGTCGAGGCGGGCAACCTGTCCGTCAACTCGCACAGCAGCGTCCGGTACTCCACCCCGTTCGGCGGCTTCAAGCAGTCCGGGATCGGGCGCGAGCTCGGTCCAGACGCCCTCGATGCCTTCACGGACGTCAAGAACGTGTTCTTTTCAAACCACAGCATCTCCACCACACCCTGAGAGGACTTCACATGGCAGGCAGGCTCGACGGCAAGGTGGCCGTCGTCACCGGGGGATGCTCCGGCATCGGCCTGGCGACCGTTCGCCGGTTCGCACAGGAGGGTGCGAAGGTCGTCGTCGGTGACCTCGACGACAGTGCCGGTGAGGCGCTGGCCGAGGAGATCGGGGGCGCCTACGTCCACTGCGACGTCGCCGACAAGGACGACGTCGACCGACTGTTCGCCACCGCCAAGGAGCGGTTCGGGCGCCTCGACATCGCGTTCAACAACGCCGGCATCAGCCCGCCCGAGGACGACTCGATCCTCGACACCGACCTCGATGCCTGGCGACGGGTGCAGGAGGTCAACCTCACCAGCGTCTACCTGTGCTGCAAGGCCGCCCTGCCCTACATGCTCGAGCAGGGGTCGGGGTCGATCATCAACACCGCCTCCTTCGTCGCGGTCATGGGGGCGGCCACGTCGCAGATCTCCTACAGCGCCAGCAAGGGTGGCGTCCTGTCGATGACGAGGGAGCTCGGGGTGCAGTTCGCGCGCAACGGCATCAGGGTCAACGCGCTGTGTCCCGGACCGGTCAACACCCCGCTGCTCAAGGAGCTGTTCGCCAAGGACGAGGAGCGCGCTGCCCGGCGGCTGGTCCACGTGCCGATGGGTCGCTTCGGAGAGCCCGAGGAGATGGCCAACGCCGTGCTCTTCCTCGCGTCCGACGAGTCGAGCTTCATGACGGCCTCCACCTTCCTGGTCGACGGAGGGATCTCCGGCGCGTACGTCACCCCGCTGTGAGGTCACGGTGACACGACCACTCATCGGGATCACCTGCTACGTCGAACCCACCAGCCGGGGCGACTGGAAGGACGTGACCAGCGTCGTCCTGCCGCACGACTACGTCCGCAAGGTGGAGGAGGCCGGGGGAGCCGTCCTGGTCATCCCTCCCCGCACCGACGGTGCCCCCGAGCTCGCCGACGACCTGGTGTCACGGCTGGACGGGCTCATCATCGCCGGTGGCGCGGACGTGGACCCGGACCGGTATGCCGCGGCCGACCGCCACCCCGACGTCCAGGAGGCACGGCACGACCGGGACACCATGGAGATCGCGCTCGCGACGGCAGCGGCCGCAGCCGACCTGCCGTTGCTCGGGATCTGCCGGGGCATGCAGGTGATGGCGGTCGCGGCCGGGGGAGCCCTCGAGCAGCACGTCCCCGACCGAGTCGGGCACGTCGACCACTCACCCGGTGTCGCCGTCTACGGGCGGCACCCGGTCACGACGGTGTCCGGCACCAGGCTGGCGACCGTGCTCGGTGACGCCGCCGACGTGCCGAGCTACCACCATCAGTCGGTGCTGAGCCATCCGGGGTTCACCCCCGCGGCGTGGGCGGACGACGGCACGCTGGAGGCGATGGAGGACCCGTCTGCGCGGTTCCGGCTGGGCGTTCAGTGGCACCCCGAGGTGGGCGACGACCCGAGGCTCTTCGACGCCCTGGTGCAGGCGGCCCGTGAGCGCCGGGCGGCGGACTCGGGAGTGTGACCACGATGCGGACTCGGGGTTCAACGCGTGGACGCGACCTGTCACAGTGATCCCGTGACGTCCTGGCACGTGGCTACCGCCATGGTGATTATCGACTAGCGCGACGAGACCCCCTCGTCGCGCAGACCTCCCGTACCCGGGGGGTCTTTCGCATTTTCGGATGCGTGGAGAGGCCACTGCCAGCACACCCCAGCCGGGCAGCGGGGCGCGACACCGGGGACAATGACCACCAGGACAGCGATGACGACTCGGCGAGGAATGACCACGATGAGCGACCTGCACGTCTACGACACCACCCTGCGCGACGGCGCGCAGCAAGAGGGGCTGAACCTCTCCGTGTCGGACAAGCTCGCCATTGCGGCGCACCTCGACGAGCTCGGAGTCGGCTTCATCGAGGGTGGCTGGCCCGGCGCGAACCCCAAGGACACCGAGTTCTTCGCCCGCGCCGCGACCGAGCTCAACCTGCAGAACGCCACCCTCGCGGCGTTCGGCGCGACCAGGCGGGTCGGCGGTCGCGCGGCCGACGACCCGCTCGTCCGCGCCCTGCTCGACAGCCAGGCGCCGGTCGTGACCCTCGTCGCGAAATCCCATGTGCGCCATGTGGAGTCGGCGCTGCGCACCACGCTCGAGGAGAACCTCGCCATGGTGCGCGACACCGTGTCGTTCCTCGCGGGTGAGGGCCGGCGGGTGTTCCTCGACGCCGAGCACTTCTTCGACGGGTACGCCGCGGACCGCGCCTATGCGCTCGAGGTCATCTCTGCCGCGATGGAGTCCGGTGCCGAGGTGGTCGCCCTGTGCGACACCAACGGCGGCATGCTGCCGGACCGGATCTCCGATGTCGTCGCCGACGCGGTGTCGGCGACGAGCGCGAGGGTCGGCATCCACTGCCACAACGACACCGGGTGCGCGGTGGCCAACTCGATGGCGGCCGTCGACGCCGGCGCCACGCACGTCCAGGGCACCATCAACGGCTACGGGGAGCGCACCGGCAACGCCGACCTGCTCACCGTCGTGAGCAACCTCCAGATCAAGCGTGGCCTGCCGCTGCTCGAGGCGGGGCGGCTGCGCGACGCGACCCGGATCGCGCACAGCATCAGCGAGATCACCAACGTGCCGCCCTACTCGCGCCAGCCGTACGTCGGGGCGAGCGCCTTCGCGCACAAGGCCGGGCTGCACGCCAGCGCCATCAAGGTCGACCCCGACCTCTACCAGCACACCGACCCGCAGTATGTCGGCAACGACATGCGGATGCTGGTGTCCGACATGGCCGGTCGCGCCAGCATCGAGCTCAAGGGGCGCGAGCTCGGCTACGACCTGTCAGGCGACAACGAGCTGCTGACCCGGGTGCTCGCCAAGGTCAAGGACCTCGAGCTGCGCGGTTACACCTTCGACGCCGCCGACGCGTCCTTCGAGCTGTTGCTGCGGCGTGAGGTCGACGGCCACGGCTACGACTTCTTCGAGACCGAGTCCTGGCGCGTCATCACCGACGCGCGAGGGGGCGGCAACGCCCTGTCCGAGGCGACCGTCAAGGTGGTCGCCGGGGGAGAGCGCGTCGTCGCCACCGGTGAGGGCAACGGACCGGTCAACGCCCTCGACCACGCGCTGCGGCAGGCGCTGGCCCCGGCCTACCCCGAGCTCGACAAGCTCGAGCTCATCGACTTCCGGGTGCGCATCCTCGACGCCGCGCACGGCACCGATGCCGTCACGCGGGTGCTCATCGAGACCTCCGACGGCTCGACGTCGTGGGAGACCATCGGCGTTGCCGGCAACATCATCGAGGCCTCGTGGCAGGCCCTCGTCGACGGCGTGACCTACGGCCTCGTCCGCGCGGGCGTGCCCGTCCGCTGAGCACTCGGCCTGCGCCGAGTGGCGTCAGTCGGTGCCGGACTCCATGGCGGCGCGGTCGAGCGCGTCGTCGTCGCCCTGCGCCGCACGCGGGTTCGAGGAGATCGCCCTGGCGCCGCCGGGCTCGAGGTCGCCCACGAGGTCCTGGTGACGGGCGACGAGCTGGCCTTGCGCGGCATACTGCTCGAGCTTGGCCCGGGAGTCCGCGATGTCGAGGTTGCGCATGGTCAGCTGGCCGATGCGGTCGACGGGGCCGAAGGCCGCGTCCTCGGTGCGCTCCATCGAGAGCTTCTCGGGGTGGTAGCTGAACGCGGGGCCCTGGGTGTCGATGATCGAGTAGTCGTCGCCGCGGCGCAGCCGGACGGTGACCTCGCCCGTGACGACCGACGCGACCCAGCGCTGCAGCGACTCGCGCAGCATCAGTGACTGCGGGTCGAGCCAGCGGCCCTCGTAGAGCAGCCGGCCCAGCCGGCGGCCCTCGGCGTGGTAGTTGGCGACGGTGTCCTCGTTGTGGATCGCGTTGAGCAGCCGCTCGTAGGTCAGGTGCAGCAGCGCCAGCCCCGGAGCCTCGTAGATGCCACGGGACTTGGCCTCGATGATGCGGTTCTCGATCTGGTCGGACATGCCCAGGCCGTGGCGACCGCCGACGCGGTTGGCCTCGTCGACGAGGGCGACCGCGTCACCGCCGAAGTCGTTGCCGTTGATGGCGACCGGGCGCCCCTGCTCGAACCGGACCCGGACGTCCTCGGAGGCGATGGACACCGACTCGTCCCAGAACCGCACGCCCATGATGGGCTCGACGATCTCCATGGACTCGTTGAGGAACTCCAGCGTCTTGGCCTCGTGCGTGGCGCCCCAGATGTTGGCGTCCGTGGAGTAGGCCTTCTCGGCGCTCGCACGGTAGGGCAGGTCGCGGGCGGTGAGCCACTGTGACATCTCGTGGCGGCCACCGAGCTCGCCCACGAAGTCGGCGTCGAGCCACGGCTTGTAGATCCGCAGCGAGGGGTTGGCGAGCAGGCCGTAGCGGTAGAAGCGCTCGATGTCGTTGCCCTTGAACGTCGAGCCGTCGCCCCAGATGTCGACGCCGTCGTCCTTCATGGCCCGCACGAGCAGGGTGCCGGTGACGGCACGGCCCAGGGGAGTGGTGTTGAAGTAGGTCTTGCCGCCGCTGCGGATGTGGAAGGCGCCGCACGCGACGGCGGACAGCCCCTCCTCGACGAGGGCGGCCCTGCAGTCGACGAGGCGGGCCAGCTCGGCGCCGTACTCGCCCGCGCGCGCCGGGACCGTGTCGATCTCGGGCTCGTCGTACTGGCCGAGGTTGGCCGTGTAGGTGCAGGGGATCGCCCCCTTCTCGCGCATCCACGCAACGGCGACCGAGGTGTCCAGACCGCCCGAGAAGGCGATCCCGACACGCTCACCAACAGGCAGGGACGTCAGAACCTTAGACACGGTAGGTCAGCCTACGGGGCGCTGCGCGGGGCCGTACACGGGTCCGGTCCGTGGCCGCCGCAGTGCGCCGGGGACCGCGGCGGGTGAGGGATGCCAGCGTCGCCGGTGAGTCCCGGACTTGACATCGATATATCGATAGGTTCATGATTTCGATATATCGACGAGAGATCGCCGATGGTGCGAGTGAAGAGCTGTCCGTGAGAGTGACGGCGCCCGCACCCCACACCCTTGGAGAAACCCATGAACCGCATGAACCACCAGAACCACAGGAACCACCTCAACCTCACGATCGCCCTGGACCAGCCCCGTCGGGGCGGCCCACGCGGCCGTGGCCACCACGGCGACGTCGCCGGGGGGCCCGGCTTCGGTCCCGGCTTCGGCCCCGGCGCGGGCTTCGGGCCCGGCCCCGACTTCGGTCGCGGCTTCGGCGGGCATGGCCCGCGCGGCGGCGAGCGCGGTCCGCGCCGCGGGCGTCGCGGTGACGTCCGCCGGGCGATCATCGCGCTGCTCGCCGAGGAGCCCATGAACGGCTACGGCATCATCACCGCCATCGCCGAGCGGTCGGACGCCTCGTGGCAGCCCGGCCCCGGCTCGGTCTACCCGGCGCTGCGGGCGCTCGACGAGGAGGGGCTGATCGCCCCCGACACCTCGGACGACGACCCGCGCCGCAAGGTGTTCGCCCTCACCGAGGACGGACGCGCCTATGCCGACGCCCACGCCGACGAGCTGGCCCAGGCCTTCCAGGCGGCCACGACCCCCCGTCGCGGCTTCCGCGAGATGCGCCGCGAGCTCGGTCAGCTCGCGGTGGCCGTCGAGCAGGTGGTCGTCGCCGGCCACCCGGACCAGCTCGAGGCCGCGCAGCAGGTGCTCGCCGACGCGCGACGCTCGCTCTATCGGATCCTCTCCGAGGAGCCGACCGGCGCCTCCGAGGACGCCGCGACCGCGGACGCGCCGACGGAGTAGCCGTCCACCACCACCTCCAGGGCCTGCAGGAGTCTCTCCCGCAGGCCCTGGCTGCGTGCCGCGAAGTCGCGCTGCGCGGCGGCATACTCCGCCCGGCCGGCGGGGCTCTCGATCCGGACGGGCTCGTAGCCCAGGGCCGCGAGGTCGTAGGGCGAGGCGCGCATGTCGAGCTCGCGGATCTCGCGCGCGAGGTCGAAGCAGTCGAGCGCGAGGTCGCCGGGCACGGCGGGCGCGAGCTTCATCGCCCACTTGTAGAGGTCCATGCCGGCGTGCAGGCAGCCGGGCTGCTCGAGCGCGACCTGGCCCTCGCGCGTCGGCTGGAGCACGTTCAGCGGCCTCGCCGGCGGGGTGTAGAAGCGGAACGCGTCGAAGTGCGTGCACCGGAGCTGCAGGCCCTCGACGACGTCGTCGGTGCCGTCCGCGCCGAGGCGCAGCGGCCAGGCCGAGTGACGCACCTCGTCGGCAGCCTGGCGATAGACCATCGCCCACTCGTGCAGCCCGAAGCAGCCCAGCTGCGCCGGCCTGCCGTGGGTGGCCGACACGAGGCGCCGCACGAAGTCGACCGTGCCCCCACGGGATTCGAGGTATGCCGCGCGGTCCAGCTCCACGTCGGAGCCCACCTCGCGGTAGAACCGCCAGCTCGCCCGGTCGAGACCCGCGGCACCCTCCAGCCGCACGCCCGGGCCGGGGTGCCAACGGCGCAACAGTGCCGGCCTGAAGGGGTAGTAGGTGAAGAGGAAGTCCTCGACCGGGTGCGGGACCCCCGTGTGCCGTCGCCCGCGGTGCGCTGCCGTCGCGGCATCGGCCCGAGCGGCGTGCGCAACCTCGAGGCGCTCCCACTCCCGCTGCGCCAGCACCCTCACGTCCATCGCGGTCAAGGGTAGGGCAGGGTCTCCCTGAACCTTGGTCCTGGCAGAAACCTGTCGCATCCCCCTGCTTCCTGCCATACTGGCCGGATGGCCCTGCACTCCATCGCCGCCATCGCGAGCAACCCGATGGCCATGTTCGAGATGGCTCTCGCCTGTGAGGTGTTCGGCGTCGACCGCACCGACGACGGCGTACCGCCGTTCGAGTTCATCACCTGTGGTGAGCGCGCGGGTGAGCCGGTGGCAGCGACCACAGGCGGCATGTTCATCCCGACCCACGCCTGGCAGGACGCCGTCGGCGCCGACCTCGTGGTCATCCCGGCCGGTGGCATCCGTGACGAGTACCCCACGGAGCTGCTCGACGTGATCCGCGCGGCCCACGCGCGGGGCGCGACGATCCTGTCCATCTGCACCGGGGCCTTCATCCTCGGGGCGACGGGCCTGCTCGACGGCAAGTCCGCGGTCACCCACTGGCGGTATGCCGAGCGGTTCGCCGCACGCTTCCCCCGCACCCGGGTCTCGATGGACGTCCTCTACATCGACGAGGGCCAAATCATCACCGGGGCCGGCACGGCGGCCGGCATCGACGCCTGCCTGCACCTCGTGCGCCGCGAGCTCGGCAGCGCCGTGGCCACGCGGATCGCGCGCCGCATGGTGGTGCCGCCGCAGCGCGACGGCGGCCAGCGCCAGTACGTCGAGTCGCCCGTGCCCGAGACCGAGTGCGAGAGCATCCAGCCCGTCCTCAACCACATCACCGACAACCTCGACGCCTCGCACACCGTGCCCGACCTGGCCCGGCTGGCGATGATGTCGGAGCGCACGTTCGCGAGGCGGTTCGTCGCCGAGACGGGCACCACGCCGCACAAGTGGATCGTCCAGCAGCGGGTGCTGCGGGCCCGCGAGCTGCTCGAGCAGACCGACCTGCCCGTGGAGTCGGTCGCCTCCCACGCGGGCTTCGGGTCGGCGGCGCTGCTGCGCACCCACTTCCAGACCGTGGTGGGCACGAGCCCGCAGCGCTACCGCCGCGAGTTCTCCACGCGCTGAGCGACGCCTTCTCCACGCGCTGAGCGACCCCGCCGGCACCAGGCCCCAAGGGGCCCCGCCGCGCCCCGGATAGGCTCGGGCCATGCGCATCGCGAGGTACACCACGGGTGAGGACCCGGCCTTCGGGCTGGTCGACGGGGCGGGCGAGAAGATCGCCGCGATCACCGGTGACCCGCTCTACCAGAAGATCGAGCTGACCGGCGAGACCCTTCTCGTCGAGGACGTCCGGCTGCTCGCACCCGTCATCCCGCGGTCCAAGGTGATCGGCATCGGCCGCAACTACGCCGACCACGCCAAGGAGATGGGCACGGAAGTGCCCGAGACCCCACTGTTGTTCCTGGTGCCCAACACGGCGGTGGTCGGACCGGGCGACCCGGTGGTCATCCCCGCGATGACCCAGGAGGTGCACTACGAGGGCGAGCTGGCCGTGGTCATCGGGCGCATCGCCAAGGACGTCCCGGCCGAGCGCGCCAAGGACGTCATCTACGGCTACACGTGCGCCAACGACGTCACGGCCCGTGACCTCCAGCGCTCCGACGGGCAGTGGGCCCGCGCCAAGGGGTTCGACACCTTCGCCCCGATCGGCCCGTGGATCGAGACCGACCTCGACGTCGACAACCTCTCGATCCGCACCCGCCTCGACGGTGAGGTTGTCCAGGACGGCACCACGGCCGACATGGTCCACAAGGTCGCGACCCTCGTCGCACACGCCAGTGCCGCGTTCACCCTGCTCCCCGGTGACCTCATCCTCACGGGCACGCCGGCGGGCGTCGGCCCGGTCGAGTCGGGGCAGCGGGTCGAGGTCGAGATCGAGGGCATCGGGACGCTCTCCAACCCGTTCGTCCGCCGCTGAGGTGAGGTATGCCGTGGGGCCGGGCCCCGCGGCATACGGCACCTCTCGCACCGGCTCCTAGAATCAGGACCACCATGACCGAGAAGCCCACCACTGCCCCCCGCCTGCGCGTCGCCCCGTCCCCGACGGGCGACCCGCACGTCGGCACGGCCTACATGTCCTTGTTCAACCTCGCGTTCGCGCGTCAGCAGGGTGGGTCGTTCGTCCTGCGCATCGAGGACACCGACCGGGCGAGGTTCCGCGCGGACAGTGAGCAGCAGGTGTTCGACACGCTGCACTGGCTGGGGCTGCAGTGGGACGAGGGCCCGGACGTCGGTGGGCCGTTCGCGCCGTACCGGCAGAGCGAGCGGCTCGAGACCTACCGGCCGTATGTCGAGCGGCTGCTGGCCGACGGCCGCGCCTACCACTGCTGGTGCTCCACCGAGCGGCTCGCGCAGATGCGCGACATGCAGCAGAAGCTCAAGCAGCCCACGGGCTACGACCGGCTCTGCCACGGCAAGACCCGTGACGAGCGGGCTGAGCTGCCCGGGTTCAACGAGACGCCCGTCGTGCGAATGTTCATCCCCGACGACGCCGAGCTGACCTTCGAGGACCTCATCCGCGGCCGGGTCTCGGCACCGCGACCGGACGACCAGGTGATCCTCAAGGGCGACGGCTTCCCGACCTACCACCTCGCCGTCGTCGTCGACGACCACGAGATGGGCATCACCCACGTCGTCCGCGGCGAGGAGTGGATCTCCAGCACCCCCAAGCACATCCAGCTCTACAAGGACCTCGGGCTGGAGCCGCCGCAGTTCGCCCACATGCCCCTTCTGCGCAACACCGACAAGTCGAAGATCTCCAAGCGCAAGAACCCCGCCGCGCGGCTGACGTGGTTCCAGGAGCAGGGCTACCTGCCCGAGGCGCTGGTGAACTTCCTCGCCCTCCTGGCCTACCCGCCGGCGCAGGACGCCGAGGGCAACGACGTCGAGGTGTTCACCTTCGAGGAGTTCAGCAAGGACTTCGACTGGCGCAAGGTCAACCCGGTCGGCCCGATCTTCGACCTCAAGAAGCTCGACTGGCTCAACGGCGTCTACGTCCGCGGGCTCGAGGTCGGCGAGCTCGCGTCGCGCCTGCTGCCGTTCCTCGAGGCCGAGGGAGTCCTCGGCGACAACCCGAGCCTCGGCGAGCTGGCCCGGCTCGAGAAGATCACCGAGCTCATCCAGACCCGCATGGTTCTGCTGACCGAGGCGAGCGCGCTGGTGCGGCCGTTCTTCGTCGGCGACGACGAGCTGGAGATCGCCGAGGACGCGAGGGCCCAGCTCAAGGACGACGCGCGAGACGTGCTCGGTGCGGCCATCGCCACGCTCGAGGACGTCGACGACTCGCGCACGGGGGTCCTGGGCTCAGAGAGCGGCTGGACCGCAGGGGTCATCGAGGCGGCGCTGCGCGAGGCGGTCGTCGAGGGCTTGGGCATCAAGCCGAAGTTCGCGTTCGGCCCGCTGCGCACCGCCGTGTCGGGTGCCCGGATCAGCCCGCCGCTGTTCCAGTCGATGGAGATCCTCGGCAAGACCTCGACGCTCGCGCGGCTCCACCGGCTGCACGACGAGCTGGCCTGACGCTCGCTCGCTGCGTGCCTGACCTCTGCTAGCAGGGGTTGGCGAAATCCGGACAGGTTGCACCCTGTCCGGATTGACGCAAGGTCTGCTGGCCGGGGCCGGGACAACCCGGCACACGGCCGATTTGGGAACGCGCCCGAGGGGCCGGTAGTATCGCGTCTCGGTTCACTCCCTGAAGGCCTTCGGGCGCGCAGGAAGTGATACCCCCTTGGGGTATGGTGTAATTGGCAACACTACGGTTTCTGGTACCGTCATTCTAGGTTCGAGTCCTGGTACCCCAGCGCTGGCGCAGCCCTTGTGGCACACGCCGATTCGGAGATTTCCACCACCTGCCGGTATGGTTCTCTCCGCTGCCTGCGCGCTGCAGAGTGCACAGGCAACCAGCTAGGGCCCCGTTGTGTAGCGGCCTAGCACGCCGCCCTCTCAAGGCGGTAGCGCGGGTTCGAATCCCGTCGGGGCTACCACAGAGCAGGCCCCCGTCCAGCGGACGGGGGCCTTACTCGTGCCCGCAGCCAGGCGCCCGCGGCTACGCATCCGCCAGGGACAGGCGAGGTATGGCGCGTGGCGCCGGACCCCGCGCGCCCTCGGCGGGCGCGCGCGGTGCGGTCAGGCGTGGTTCTGCTGCTGCTGTTGCGCGTGGTGCCGGGCGAGCACCTCGGTGAGCTTGTTGGCGCYGGCGACCACCGTGGCGGCGTGCAGCCGCCCGGGCTGGCGCGAGAGCCGCTCGATGGGGCCCGAGATCGAGACCGCGGCGACGACGCGGCCCGACGGGCCCCGGACGGGCGCCGACACCGACGCGACGCCGGCCTCGCGCTCGCCGACGCTCTGTGCCCAGCCCCGGCGGCGGACGCCGGAGAGCGTCGTGGCCGTGAACTTGGCACCGTGCAGCCCGCGGTGCAGGCGGTCCGGCTCCTCCCAGGCCAGCAGCACCTGGGCGGCCGACCCGGCGAGCATGGAGAGGGTGGCGCCGATCGGGATGGAGTCGCGCAGGCCCACGGGGCGCTCGGCCGCCGAGACGCAGATGCGCTGGTCAGCCTGGCGACGGAAGAGCTGCGCGCTCTCGTTGGTGTGGTCCCGCAGGGCTCCGAGCACCGGTCCGGCCGCTGCCAGCAGGCGGTCCTCACCGGCCGCCGCGGCCAATTCGGCGAGGCGGGGCCCGAGCACGAACCGGCCCTGCAGGTCGCGCGTGACCAGCCGGTGGTGCTCCAGTGCCACGGCGAGGCGATGGGCTGTCGGGCGGGCCAACCCGGTTGCCGTGACGAGCTGCGCAAGGGTCGACGGCCCGGCCTCGAGGGCGCCCAGGACGATGGCCGCCTTGTCGAGAACGCCGACTCCACTGGTGTTGTCCATGGGATGATATTGACGTCTCATTCGATGAGACGCAAATCCCTCGGCGTGTCCTGCGTGCGAACGTGGGATCGCAGCACAGTGGCGTGCTCACGAGACATGGCAGAAGGCTGCCCTGAGAGAGAGGCTGGGAGACGTGTCAGGAACGCTGGCCGAGAAGGTCTGGGATGCGCATGTGGTCCGGCGCGCCGAGGGCGAGCCGGACCTGCTCTACATCGACCTCCACCTCATCCACGAGGTGACCTCTCCGCAGGCGTTCGACGGGCTGCGGCTCGCGGGTCGCACCGTCCGCCGCCCTGACCTCACCCTCGCCACCGAGGACCACAACGTCCCCACGACGCCGGGTCCCATCACCGACCTCGTCAGCAGGACCCAGGTCGAGACGCTGCGTCGCAACTGCGAGGAGTTCGGCGTCCGGCTCTTCCCGATGGGCGACGCCGAGCAGGGGATCGTGCACGTCGTCGGCCCCCAGCGCGGCCTCACGCAGCCGGGCATGACCATCGTCTGTGGCGACTCGCACACCTCGACGCACGGCGCCTTCGGGGCGCTCGCGTTCGGGATCGGCACGTCCGAGGTCGAGCACGTGCTCGCGACCCAGACGCTGCCGCTCAAGCCGTTCAAGACCATGGCGATCAACGTCGAGGGCGAGCTCCAGCCCGGCGTGACGGCCAAGGACGTCGTCCTCGCCGTCATCGCCAAGATCGGCACCGGCGGGGGCCAGGGCTACGTCCTGGAGTTCCGCGGGAGTGCCATCCGCGCACTGTCCATGGAAGCCCGCATGACCGTCTGCAACATGTCGATCGAGGCCGGGGCCAGGGCCGGCATGATCGCGCCCGACGAGACGACCTTCGACTACCTCAAGGGGCGGGAGCACGCCCCGGCCGGGGCCGACTGGGACGCCGCGGTGGCCGACTGGCAGCTCCTGCGCAGCGACGACGACGCGGTCTTCGACGCGGAGGTCCACCTCGACGCCGGGGCGCTCACGCCGTTCGTCACCTGGGGCACCAACCCGGGCCAGGGCCTGCCGCTGAGCGCGGCCGTGCCCGACCCGGAGACGATGGAGGACACCGAGAAGGCCGCCGCCCGGCACGCCCTCGAGTACATGGGCCTGACGGCCGGCACCCCGTTGCGCGAGATCAGGGTCGACACCGTGTTCGTCGGGTCGTGCACGAACGGTCGCATCGAGGACCTGCGGGCCGCAGCCGAGGTCGTCAAGGGCCGCAAGGTCGCCGAGGGCGTACGCATGCTCGTCGTCCCCGGCTCCGCGCGGGTGCGCCTCCAGGCCGAGCAGGAGGGCCTCGACCAGGTCTTCACCGCAGCCGGCGCCGAGTGGCGGCTGCCCGGGTGCTCGATGTGCCTGGGCATGAACCCCGACCAGCTCGCACCGGGGGAGCGCAGCGCCTCGACCTCCAACCGCAACTTCGAGGGACGCCAGGGCAAGGGCGGCCGCACCCACCTGGTGAGTCCGCTCGTGGCCGCGGCCACCGCGCTGCGCGGCACGCTGTCCAGCCCCGCCGACCTCGACGACCGCGAGCCCGTCGCCGCCGGCGCGGACTCGACCCCCGGGAGCCTCTGATGGAACAGTTCACGACCCACACCGGCATCGGCGTCCCGTTGCGTCGCAGCAACGTCGACACCGACCAGATCATCCCGGCGGTCTACCTCAAGCGGGTGACCCGCACGGGCTTCGAGGACGGCCTGTTCGCGGCGTGGCGCAAGGACGAGACGTTCATCCTCAACAACCCCTCGTATGCCGCGGGCTCGGTCCTCGTGGCCGGCCAGGACTTCGGCACCGGCAGCTCGCGCGAGCACGCCGTCTGGGCGCTGATGAACTACGGCTTCCGAGTGGTGCTCTCGTCGCGGTTCGCCGACATCTTCCGCGGCAACTCCGGCAAGCAGGGGCTGCTGACGGCCCAGGTGGCCCAGGACGACATCGAGCTCATCTGGAAGTACCTCGAGAACGAGCCGGGCGCCTCGGTGACGGTGGACCTGGTGTCACGCACCGTCACGGCCGGCGACATCGTGGCCCCCTTCGAGGTCGACGACTACACCCGGTGGCGCTTGCTCGAGGGGCTCGACGACATCAGCCTGACGCTGCGCCACGAGGCCGACGTGACGGAGTTCGAGTCGCGCCGCCCGTCATACAAGCCCACCACGACGGTCGCCTGACGCTCGCGGCGCGCCGACACGCACGCGAGCAATTCGAAAGGCCCCCTCCATCGCCCCAGGAGACCCCTGACGCCCCGCGTCGGGGGTCTCGTCGTGTGCTCAGGGGGCTGCTGACACCAGCATGGCGTCGCCGAAATCCGTTGCTGCACAACGACATCGCACGTCGCGGCCCACCTTTCGTGCCTGAACCCCGCGGGGCTCTGCGAGGGTCGCCAGCCCTCCGCAGAGTCGCCACCAAGCGCCTGATTCCGTTGCGACACAAAGGATCAGGAGGCCGGGATGGTGGACTCGCCCGGCCAACAGCCCTAACGTCGGACGCAAGTCGGGCAGTGGCCCGGCCGCTCACCTTGCCGGACTAAGGGGTCCGACGACACCAACCCTGTGGAGGGGAAGACGTGAACAAGGCAGAACTCATCAAGGAGCTCGAGGCCCGTCTCGGCAGCCGCAAGGCCGCCAGCGATGCACTCACCGCGGTGGTCGACGTGATCATCCGCGAGGTCGCCAAGGGCGGCAGCGTGGCCATCACCGGCTTTGGCACGTTCGAGCAGGCAGCTCGCGCGGCCCGGACCGGACGCAACCCGCGCACGGGCGCCAGCGTGAAGATCAAGAAGACGGTCGTTCCCAAGTTCCGCGCCGGCTCCGCGTTCAAGGACGTCGTGAAGAACCCGCGCTCCCTCCCGAAGGCTGCCGTCGCCGGGGCCCGCGCGGCTGCGGGCACCGCCACGAAGGCCGCCGCGGCAGGCGCCAAGAAGGCCGCTCCGGCCAAGAAGGCGGCACCGGCCAAGAAGGCCGCACCCGCGAAGAAGGCCGCACCCGCGAAGAAGGCGGCCCCGGCCAAGAAGGCGGCTCCCGCGAAGAAGGCGGCACCGGCCAAGAAGGCCGCACCCGCGAAGAAGGCGGCCCCGGCCAAGAAGACGACGGCCGCCAGGACCCTGGCCACCAAGAAGACCTCGACGGCGAAGAAGTCCACGGCCGGCAGGGCGCTGGCCAGCAAGAGCGCCCCCGCCAAGAAGGCTGCTCCCGCCAAGAAGGCCGCTCCGGCCAAGAAGGCTGTCGTCAAGAAGGCCGCTCCCGCGAAGAAGGCGGCCCCGGCCAAGAAGGCGGCTCCCGCCAAGAAGGCCGCCGCCAAGCGCACGGCCAAGAAGGCCTGACCGCGCCCGACCAGCACCACGGGGACGCTGTCCGGAGCCCGGATCGCCCCCGCCACGGAGGCCGGCACCCCTCGGGGTGTCGGCCTCCGCCGGTGTTTGGGATGCTTGCGCCATGGCCAACATCCTCACAGTCAACGGCGGAGCACCATTGGTCGGCGACCTGGAGGTGCGCGGCGCCAAGAACCTGGTCTCGAAGGCCATGGTGGCGGCCCTGCTGGCCGAGGGGCCATGCCGCCTGCGGGGCGTCCCGGAGATCTCCGACGTCAAGATCGTCACGGGTCTGCTCGAGCTCCACGGGGTCAAGGTCGACACCACCGACCGCGACGGTGAGCTGCTGCTGGACCCCACCAACGTCGAGCAGGCTCACGTGGCCGACATCGACGCCCACGCCGGCACCTCGCGCGTGCCCGTCCTGCTGTGCGGACCGCTCCTGCACCGGCTGGGCGAGGCGTTCATCCCCGACCTCGGCGGCTGCCGGATCGGCGACCGCCCGATCAACTACCACCTCGACGTGCTGCGCCAGTTCGGCGCCGACGTCCAGAAGCGCCCCGAGGGTCTGCGGCTCACCGCGCCCGAGGGGCTGCACGGCGCGAAGATCAAGCTGCCCTACCCGAGCGTCGGAGCCACCGAGCAGGTGCTGCTCACGTCCGTGCGGGCCCACGGCGTCACCGAGCTGCAGAACGCGGCCGTCGAGCCCGAGATCCTCGACCTCATCGCGGTGCTCCAGAAGATGGGCGCGATCATCAGCGTCGAGACCGACCGCACCATCAAGATCGAGGGCGTCGACCGCCTCGGCGGCTACGACCACACGGCCATCCCCGACCGCATCGAGGCGGGGTCGTGGGCCTGCGCCGCGCTCGCGACCAAGGGCGACATCTACGTCCGCGGGGCCCAGCAGCTGGCGATGATGCCGTTCCTCAACGTCTACCGGAAGATCGGCGGCGACTTCGACATCGACGACGAGGGCATCCGGTTCTGGCACGCGGGCAAGACGCTCAACTCCCTGGTCCTCGAGACCGACGTCCACCCGGGGTTCATGACCGACTGGCAGCAGCCGCTCGTCGTGGCGCTGACCCAGACGACCGGGCTGTCGATCGTCCACGAGACGGTCTACGAGAACCGGCTCGGGTTCACCGAGGCGCTGGCCGAGATGGGGGCGGTGATCCAGCTCTACCGCGAGTGCCTCGGCGGTTCACCGTGCCGGTTCGGCCGCACCAACTTCCGGCACAGCGCGGTCATCTCCGGCCCGACGCCGCTCAAGGGCGCCGAGATCACCGTCCCCGACCTGCGCGGCGGCTTCAGCTACCTCATCGCGGCCCTCGCCGCCGAGGGGCAGTCCAAGGTGCACGGCATCGAGCTCATCTACCGCGGCTACGAGCGGTTCTCCGAGAAGCTCGACGCCCTGGGCGCCGACTACGAGGTGGGCTGACCCCACTGGGGCGGCCGGCGTCCGCACAGCGCCGCGGCGCCGGCCGGCTCAGCCGATGGTCTGGTCGTCCCCGATGCCCACGATCCACAGCCGGGTGACGGTGGGCGCCGCTGCGGAGCCGCTGACCTCGATGCTCACGCGCTGACCCGGGCGGACGTGGCGCAGGGCGCTGCGGGCGAACACCTCGGAGTCGAAGGCGACCTCGAGCCCGTCGTCGAGCAGCACCGACCCCGCCCCGCTGGACTCCTCGAACCGGTGCACGCTGGCCTGCATGGTCGGCAGCGTAGCCGCCGCGCCGAGCAGGGCCGCCGTGGCGGGCCCGACGCCGAGCTCCAGGGCCGCGGCGAGGTCGCGGTCGTCGTCGACGTCGGTCCGCAGGCGAGGCAGGTCCAGCTCGAGGCGGTGGTGGCCGGACTCGACGTGCCGCGCCGCAGACCCGGCCCCGAACGCGGGCTCCAGCACCTGGGCCGCCAGCGCCGTCAGCAGGACGGTGCCCGTCCCGGCGGCGTCCGGGACCACGGCCAGCGGGTATGCCGCTGCAGCGCCCAGGGCCGCGCGCAGGTCACCCGAGCGCAGGGCAGGCAGGTCGCCGAGCAGCACGGCGACCGAGGGTGCAACGTCCCTGCTGGTTCCAGTGGCCGCGCCCGAGCCCACGGCGTCGCGCCCGGCGCGCACTGCGGCGTCGAGCCCGTCGCCCGGGTCGGGGACGACCCTCGCCCCGAGGGCGTCTGCCATGGCTCCCACGGTGGGGTCGGAGGTGACGACGAACAGCCGGCCACGCGGCATACCCTCGGCGCAGGCGGTGAGGCAGTCGCGGGCCAGCGCCAGGGCCAGAGCCGCGCGGGGCACTCCCGCGGGAGGGTGCAGCCGGGACTTCGCGGCGGACCCGCCCTTGACGGGGACCACGAGGTGCCAGTCGGGGGGAGTCGTCGGAACAGCGGTCATCGCGACGATCGTCCCAGTCCCGGCGGCGTCGCTCGACACCGACCCCGCGAGCCGAAAGGATGCACCTCTCGGACCGCCCACCCCCCCAGCGTCCACCGAAGGAGCTGCTACTTGACCGCCCGAGGCAAGGCTGCCGTGCCGTTCGCCTACAGATTCGTGGTGCGCATCGTGCGCCCCCTGCTGATGGTGCTCACCAAGCGGGACTGGCGCGGTGCCGAGAACCTGCCCACGACCGGCGGTTTCGTGGCCTGCCCCAACCACCTGTCGCACGTGGACCCGTTCATCTTCGGGCATTTCATGCTCGACAACGGGCACCCGCCGTACTTCCTCGGCAAGGAGGGCGTCTTCCGCGTCCCGGTCGTGGGAGCGATCCTGCGCGGAGCCGAGCAGATCCCCGTCTACCGCAACACCGGTCAGGCCGCCGACGCCTTCCGCGCTGCCGTGGCCGCGGTCAACAGCGGCAAGTGCGTGGGCGTCTATCCCGAGGGCACGCTGACCCGCGACCCCGACCTGTGGCCGATGGTCGGCAAGACCGGTGCCGCGCGCATCGCCCTGGCCACCCGGTGCCCGGTCATCCCGGTCGCCCAGTGGGGGCCGGCAGACCTGCTGGCGCCGTATGCCAAGCGGCTGCGGCTGTTCCCGCGCAAGACCATGCACGTCGTCGCGGGGCCGCCCGTCGACCTCAGTGACCTGTACGACAAGCCCGTGACCGCGACGTTGCTGCGCGAAGCGACCGACCGGATCATGACCGCCATCACCCTTCAGCTCGCGCAGCTGCGGGGAGGTCCGGCGCCGGTCGAGCGCTTCGACTCGCGCAAGCACGGGCTGCCCACCACGGGCAACTTCCGCCGCGTCAAAGGTGACGGGGCGACGCACGACACGGGAGACGACCGATGACGACTGCTGCGGTGTTCGGGACCGGGAGCTGGGGCACGGCGTATGCCGCGGTGCTGGCCGACGGCGGCACGACCGTGCGGATGTGGGGACGACGCCAGGCGGTGGTCGACCAGATCAACGCCGGCAGCAACGAGGACTACCTGCCCGGCATCGCGCTCCCTCCCGGCATCACGGCCACGGCCGACCCGGCATCGGCAGCTGAGGGGGCCGACATCGTCGTGCTCGCGGTGCCGTCGCAGACGTTGCGCGCCAACCTCGGCGAGTGGGGGTCGGTCCTGCCGCGCGGGGCCGCCATCGTGTCGCTGATGAAGGGCGTCGAGCTCGGCACCACCAAGCGGATGAGCGAGGTCATCGCCGAGGTCGGGGGAGTCGAGGCCGAGCGCATCGTCGTCGTCTCCGGGCCCAACCTGGCCAAGGAGATCGCGCTCAAGCAGCCGGCCGCGAGCGTCGTGGCCTGCGTCGACGCCGCCACCGCGGAGATGGTCGCCGAGGCGTCGAACCCGCCGTACTTCCGCCCCTACACGAACACCGACGTGGTCGGCACCGAGCTGAGCGGCGCGGTCAAGAACGTCATCGCGCTTGCCGTCGGCATGGCCGAGGGGCTCGGCATGGGCGACAACTCCAAGGCGTCGATCATCACGCGTGGCCTGGCCGAGACGACCCGGCTCGGACTCGCGCTCGGGGCCGACCCGATGACGTTCGCGGGGCTGGCCGGGGTCGGGGACCTCATCGCCACCTGCATGTCGCCGCTGTCGCGCAACCGCACCTTCGGCCTCAACCTCGGGCGGGGGATGAGCGTCGAGGAGGTCATCGCCGTCACCAAGCAGACCGCCGAGGGCGTGAAGTCCTGCGAGTCGATCCTGCAGCTGGCCCACGACCACGGCGTGCGCGTGCCGATCATCGAGCAGGTCGCCGCGGTCGTGCACGACGGGCGCTCGCCCGAGGACGTCGTGGGGGCCCTGATGCTGCGCTCGCTGAAGACCGAGACGGCGTAGACGCCCTTTCCGGTCGGCGCCGGCTCAGCCGGCCTCTGTGTCCCCACCGGGGGCGTCGGCGTCGCTGGTGGCGCCCGTGCGCAGTGCCGCATCGAGGTCGCGCCAGAGGTCCTCGACGTCCTCGATGCCGACYGACAGCCGCAGCAGGTCCTCGGGCACGACCTCGGGCTCCGCGGGGTGTCGGCGCCGCCGCTCGATCTGCGACTCGACCCCGCCGAGGCTGGTCGAGTGCATCCAGAGGGCCGTCGCCGCAGCCACGCGCTCGGCACCGTCCGCACCCCCGGGCACCTCGATGGACACGATCGCGCCGAAGCCGGGGTAGCGGACCCTGGTCACCGCCGGGTGCTCGGCGAGCCGCGATGCGAGCTCCTGGGCGTTGGCTGTGGCCCGCTCGATCCGCACGTGCAGGGTCCGCAGCCCGCGCAAGGCCAGCCAGGTCTCCATCGGCCCGGCAATGGCGCCGGCGAGCAGGCGGTGGGTGCGCAGCCGCTCGGCCATCGCGCGACCGCGCTCGGTGTCGGCAGTGACGGTGGCGCCGAGGATCAGGTCGCTGTGACCGCTGAGGTACTTGGTCACCGAGTGCACGACGACGTCGACGCCGAGGCTGAGGGGCTGCTGCACGAGTGGGGTCGCGAACGTGTTGTCGCACACCGAGATGACGCCGTGCTCGCGGGCCGCCCCGGCGAGCGCTGGCAGGTTGGCCACCTCGAGCAGCGGGTTGCTCGGCGACTCGAGCCAGACCAGGTGTGCCCCGTCCAGGGCCGCCGTGACCGAGGCAGTGTCGGACGGGTCGACCCAGCGCATCTCGAACCGTCCGGTGCGCTCGGCCTCGAGCAGGGTCGCCACCGTGCCGTTGTAGGCGGACCGTGGCGCGACGACGACGGCGCCGTGGTCGGCCAGTGACAGGGCGGCGCTCACGGCGGCCATGCCCGACGCGAAGACGAGGGCGTCGCCGCCCTCGAGGCCACCGAGCGCCTCCTCGAACGCCGACCAGGTCGGGTTGCCCCCGCGCGCGTAGTTCACCGGTCCGTCGGCGACGTACGTCGAGGAGAACTCGAGGGGCGCGTTGACGCCGGCACCCGGCGTACGGTCCTGGCGGCCCAAGGCCACCACGAGGGAGGCGGGGGAGAGGCGGTCGAGGTCGTGGTCGCTCACGCAGGTCAGCGTAGGGGGGCCCGGTACGCGCCGCTGTGCCTGCCCGGCGGGTGGGCGGGATACGCTCACGGGCGATGACTACGGACCAGCCCGCACCCCGCAAGCCTCGCGTCGCCATCGTCTTCGGCGGACGCTCCTCGGAGCACGCCGTCTCGTGCGCGACCGCGGCCGGGGTCATGCGCGCGATCGACCGCGACGCCTACGACGTCATCCCGATCGGCATCTCCCGCGACGGGCACTGGGTGCTCTCCGACGGGGACCCGGCCCACCTCGAGCTGACCGCCGAGCGCACCCCCGAGGTCGCGCCGTCCGGGGCGGGGGTCGTCGTGCCCCTGGCCACGACCGACCGCACGCTGACCACCTTGGAGCCCGCGCAGGTGCCGGAGTCGCTGGGCGAGGTCGACGTGGTGTTCCCGTTGCTGCACGGGCCCTTCGGTGAGGACGGCACGATCCAGGGGATGCTCGAGCTGGCCGACATCCGGTATGTCGGGTCCGGCGTCTTCGCCTCCGCGGCCGGCATGGACAAGCACTACATGAAGGTCGTGTTCGCGTCGGCCGGGCTCCCCGTCGGCCCGTACGCCGTGATCACCGACTCCCAGTGGCGGCGCGACAAGGCGGCCGCGATGGATGCGGTGGGCGCGCTGACCTACCCGGTGTTCGTGAAGCCGGCGCGGGCCGGGTCGAGCATGGGCATTTCGCGCGTCTCTACTCCTGAGGCCCTCGAGGCCGCGATCGACTTCGCGCGCGAGCACGACCGGAAGGTCATCGTCGAGCAGGGGATCCTCGGCCGCGAGATCGAGTGCGCCGTCCTCCAGGGGCGAGGCACCGATGCTCCGCGGGTGTCGCACGTCGGCGAGATCGAGGTGACCGCCGAGGGTGGTCACGAGTTCTACGACTTCGAGGCCAAGTACCTCGACGACGGGGCGGTGCTGTCGTGCCCGGCGAACGTGCCGGAGTCGGTGTCCCTCGAGGTGCAACGCTTGGCCGGAGCGGCGTTCGAGGCGCTGGGATGTGAGGGGCTGGCTCGGGTCGACTGCTTCTACACCGACACCGGTGACGTGATCATCAACGAGATCAACACGATGCCTGGGTTCACGCCGCACTCGATGTACCCGCAGATGTGGGAGGCCACCGGGCTGGCGTACCCCCAGCTCATCGACGAGCTGGTTCAGCTCGCCCTCGAGCGCCCCGTCGGCCTGCGCTGAGGCGCGAAACCCGGGCGCGTCACGTCGCCCAGATGGGGCTACGACGTCGAGGCGCCTGGTGGGGGTGCATCCGGCTACGTTCCGGCAGTCTGGTGTCCGAGCCCTAGGTGCCGGACTTCTTCGTCGGCGCAGGGAATGGGGTCTTGCCCTGGGCGAGGGCGTCGGTGAGCTGCTCGATGCGACGGGTGCGGGTCTGCGGGCGCACCGCGGTCTGGATGCGATTCAGGAAGGCGAAGCGGTTGCGGCTGTCCAGCGCCGCGTAGACGTCGGTGAGGTCGCGCGCAGCCAGGGCGGCGGCAAGGTCGTCGGGCACCACTGCGGTAGCCGGGCTGTCGTAGGCGGCGTCCCAGCGGCCGTCCGCCTTCGCCTTTTCCACCACGGCCAGGCCGGCGGGGCGCATCCGCTCCTCGGCGGTGAGCCGCTCGATGCGCTCGCGGTTGATCTTCGACCAGAGGCTCTTCGCGCGCCGCGGGGTGAACCGCTGCACGTACCACTCGTCGTCGAGCCGCCGGGCGATGCCGTCGATCCAGCCGAAACAAAGGGCAACGTCCACGGCCGTCGTCCAGTTGATCGACGCGACGCCGGTGCCCTTCTTGGCCATCCGAATCCAGACGTGCGTGGCGGTCGAGGCGTTTTCGACGAGCCAGGTCTCGAAGGCCTTGTCGTCCTCGAAGAACACCGCGTCGTCGTGGACCATCGACATGGCAGCAGCCTAGGGGTGCGGATTTGAAGGAGCTGGCCCAGGTTTTCGTGAGCACGTACCCGAAAGCGCACGAACGGGAGCCAGGTGGCCGCGCGACGACTTCTCGCTGCAGTCGGCACAGAGCTGAGTCTGTGACATGGCGTCATGGTTGATCAGGGCGTGCACAACACCTTCAGGTTTGCGAGCATCGACCGTATGAAGCGTTTGGTGGTCTGTTGCGACGGGACGTGGAACAAGCCGGACAACCAAACCATCACCAATGTCGAGAAGCTGGCTCGCACGGTGCAGAGCGACCCAGGTGCGACGGGCGGCGCGTACCAGCTCGTGTACTACGTCAGCGGCGTCGGGGCGGGGAGCTACGCGGCCGACAGACTCTTGGGTGGTGCGTTCGGGTTCGGCCTGTTCCACAACGTGATCGCGTGCTATCGGTTCCTCGCCCAGAACTACGAGCCCGGCGACGAGATCTTCATCATCGGCTTCAGCCGCGGGGCCTACACGGCGCGTTCAGTGGCCGGCATGGTCGGGCGGGTAGGGCTGCTCACCAAGTTGGCCCTCGTCGAGGAGCGGCTGCCCGCTGCAGTGCACCTCTATCAGGGGACGGAGATGCCTGGAGGCGCCTTTGGAGGGAGTGTCAACGACTTCAAGCACGACCACTGCCATCCCGCCAAGGTGAACTTCCTCGGCGTATTCGACACCGTGGGCGCCCTCGGCGTGCCGGGCTTCATGAGTCGTGCCCCACGATTCCACGACATCCAGCTGAGCGGACAGGTACTGCGCGCACGGCACGCGCTTGCATTGGACGAGACGCGCCTCAAGTTCGCCCCCACGTTTTGGGAAGCCCCGGGCGAACCTCCGGTAGCACCAACCGAGGATGGGCGGGTCAAGCAGGTTTGGTTCGAGGGTGCGCACTCCGACGTTGGAGGCGGCTACCCCGAGACCGGGCTCTCGGACACGTCGCTGCTGTGGATGGCACGGGAAGCCCACGACGCCGGCCTGGTGTTCGACGTACCGCTCTTGAACCACTACGTGAACAGCGGCTCTGACCCAATTCGACACAATCCCCTCAACCGCATGTACAGGATGGACAACCTGGTTCTCACCGCGAAGTCGAAGGTGAGGAGCACGAAGAGCAGCGGCTTCAGTGGCGGGATGCGTCGCCTCACGAACGAGCGTGCCTTGTCCGTCCGCGTTGCCAGCAGCGCCGTCACGCACTTCCAGGAGGGTGGCTACGAGCCGGTGAACCTCACCGCTTTCGCGGATGACACCGACGAGTTCAAAGACATCATCGAACCCGTGATTGCGTTACCGGAGAGCGGGGTGGACTTGTCACACCTCGGCAACCCGTCGAGCGCACCTTCGGAGTAACTCCGGGTCGAAGTCTGCGCCAATCGAGACAGGCACAGATGCCTGGACAGCGGGCCGGTCGGTTCCGTGGGCTGTAATGCGCGTCATTCCGCGGCGTAGGAGCAGTGGGGGCATGCCTCTGCTGGAGGACGCCGCAGCCGTGACGGCCCCACTGGGCTCCCGGGCTTACGCGCACTGTGTGGATGTAGCCAGCACGGGGTAGAGAGGCGGCATGCGCATGGGAAGAGTCGACGTCCGGCCCCTCGGGGGCACTGCAGGCTGCCTCACGATGATCCTCGTGTCAGTGCTTCTCTCGGTCGTGCTGACAGTCGGTCTCAACCTGCTCTTGCGCTGAGCTGCCCGTTCATCCGAGAGTGCGGCGGCATCCACACCCGATCATGTCTAGGGTTTGTCCAAGGTTTCGACTTACCATGCGTGCGTGACGTCCACCCTTCCTGCGCCGACCCTGGGGCGGCTCGATGCGGTCCGGTCCGCACCCTCCTTCCTCCAGGCGATCGACCTCATCGATCCGCTCGTGGACATCGTCCGCGTCGACGGCGACGCCGCCCAGTGCGCGCTGAGCGACGCCATCGACGACCACACCGACCAACTGACGGCGATTGTCGCGGTGCACGCGGCGGCTGCCGCGGGAGCAGCCGTGGCCGCCGCGCTCGTGCTTCCCCTGCTGACCTCCCCCGTGCCCTTCCTCCGGGAGCACGCCGTGTGGGCCATGCGCCTGTGCCCCGTGGTGCCGGATGCCCTCGCCACCCTGCGAGTGACGATGGAGGAAGGCGGTTTCGTCGGCATGCTCGCCGAGTCGACGCTTGAGGCCTGGGGGTTCCTCGGACCGGACGAGGATGACCTCGCGGACCCTCTCCTGGCGCGTCCCGCGGACCCCCACCCGTCCGGCCTCACGGTCGCTCAGCTGTTCCTGCATGCCGACATCGACGGGAGCCTCATGAACGCGGGTAAGGGCGACACCGGTGGGATCGCGACCTTGCTCGTCCAACTGGGCGACTCGCTTGTCGACGACCCCCGGATCGCGCGGGTGCTGACCCTCTCGCGCCGCCACGACGCTGGCGGTCGGAGGCCCGAGGACCGGCAGGCACCCGGCCACCACTACCTCGGCATTTCCCTTCCCGGACCCGTTCTTCCCGCCGCGGCCACCTGGCCGCTTCGGGTGCCCGTCCGGCAGGGGCTGCGCCGCGCCCTCCGCGCAGCCTCTCCCGTCGACGTCCTACACCTGCGGATGGCCGACGTCGGCTCGTGGGCCGCGGCGGAGGTGGCGCGCGAGATGGGGATTCCCACGGTGCTGACCCTCGCGCCGGACCCGCACGCGCTCATCGCCGCACGTCAGGCGTCGGGCATGCTCACCCGCGCCAACTTCGGCTCCGCAGACCACGCGGAGCACCTCGTCTTCCGGGTGGTTCTGCTGCGCGAGCTGGCCGCCGCCGCGGCGGGCCTCGTCGTCTTCCCTCGGCCGCAGCTCGAGCGCGACCTGCGCGACCTCCTGCACCTCGACCCGGACGCGGGCGCCCGTCCCGTCGTCGTGCCCGAGGGCATCGACCTCGCCCCCCTCGACCGCGCCGCACGTGAGGTGGCCGCGGCCGCTCACGGAGGCGAAGTCCCCGCAGCGGCTCGACGTGCGCTGGCCGAGCTCGACCTCCTGCTTTCGACCCTGCCTCCCGAGCGCCGCACGCTCCCGCTCGCGATCACCGTCGGGCGGCTTCACCGCGTGAAGGGCATGGCGACGCTCGTGGAGGCGTGGGCGTCCGACCCAACGTGCGCCGAGCGGTGCAACCTACTCGTCGTCGGCGGCGACCTGGGTGACCCTTCCGACGACGAGGCCGAGCAGCTCGCCCGCATCGATGCCTCGGTTCCCCGCCCAGAGGCCGCCGAGCGCGGTCTGCTGTTGGCGGGTCACCGCCCGAACGGAGTGGTCGCCATCTGGTTGGCAGCCGTCCGCCTGGGCAGGGCCGGCTTCAGCGCGCCGGGTGGGGTGTACGTGTCTGCCAGCCTCAAGGAAGAGTTCGGCATCGCCATCCTCGAGGCGATGGCGTCGGGACTCGTCGTGGTCGCCCCGGGAGGGGGTGGACCGGCCACCTACGTCGAGCACGGAGTGACAGGCCTCCTCATCGACACCGCATCGACGGACGTGCTCGCCGGTGCCGTCGTGACCGCCCTGGGCCTGGCCGCCGCCCCGGACGCCGCCGCACGCGCCCACCACGCCAGAGCCGTCGTGACCGATGAGTTCAGCATCGCCACGATGGCCTCGTCCCTCGCCACGGTCTACTCGGAGGTCACCCATGACGCTGCTCGTCATCAGTCCTGACTACGCCTCGCACCTACTTCCACTCGCCACACTCGGCACCGCATGGGCCGAGGCGGGCGAACGGGTCGTCGTCGCCACCGGTGCGGCGACGGAGGCGATCGTGCGCAGGTTTGGCTTCGAGCGCGAGGACCTTCGTCTGGGGCGCGGGTCCAACCCGGGAGTGATCCGCGCCGAGGACCAGCCCCGCGGCGAGGACGAGGCCCTGCGGGGGTTCTTCGAGGCGACCCGTCTCGGGGCCGTGCCGACCCTGGCGTTCCAGGCGGCCGCACGCGGCGACGACCTGCTCTGGGAGCCACTGCGGGTCGCGCGCGAGGTGCAGGACCTCGTAGATCGGATCCGACCCGACCAGATCGTCGTGGACCACCTGGCCTTCAGCGCCAGGTTAGGGCTCATGGGCGCGCAAGTGCCCCACGCGGACGTCGTCCTTGGGCACCCCTCCGCGCTGACAGTGGGTGACGAGGTCTACGGCTACCCGCCGGCCTGGCCCAGAAGGCTGCAGCCCGACCTGGGTGCTCTCAGCGCCCTCCGCCGCCAGTGTGAGGGTGTGCGCGATGCGTTCACCGAGCAGTGGAACACCGTGCTGGCCACCCTCGACCCGGGCGCGGCCGCCAGCCACGACGCCTTCGCCGAGACTGGCGACGTCCTGCTGCTCAACTACCCCGAAGAGCTGCACCCGCCCGAGAGAACCGCCTTGCTGCCGCGGCACGCCTTCCTCGGATCCTCGGTCCGCTCCGAGGAACCCGATGAGGAGGTGGATGCGTGGCTCGCACGCAGCCGCGAACCCGTCGTCTACGTGAGCCTCGGCAGTTTCCTCTCCGTGCGGTCGGACGTGCTCGCCAGAGTCGCGGCAGCCCTGCGCAGCCTCGAGGTGCGGGTCGCGCTGACGGCCGGCTCCACACCTCGTGACGAGCTCGGTCCGATCCCACCGTCGTGGCTGGTCCGTCGCGAGCTTCCCCAGGTCACGGTCCTTGGCCAGGCCGCCCTGGCGGTGTCCCACGGTGGCAACAACAGCGTCACCGAGGCGATGGCAGCCGGCGTGCCTCTGCTCCTCCTGCCCCTGTCGACCGATCAGTTCGCCGGCGCGGCCGGGATCGAGGCGGCGGGCCTTGGGACGGCACTGGACCCCAACGCGGCCACGCTCGAGCAACTGCGGACGGCCGTCGAATGTCTCCTCGCCCTAGCGCCGGATGCATCGGCCCGGCTCTCACGACTGTCGCTGGACCTCACTCGCGACTCCGGGCCCCGACGTGCCAGGGTGGCGCTGGCTCCAGCGACAAGGCGCAACATGGCAGGGTGGGTCCATGGGGAGGCCTGAGTCGCGATGGCACCAGAAGCCTGACGGATCCGCGTTCTTGTCGCATCTGACCCTCGACAGGGACGCGGTGCAGCGACTCAACGGCACTCGCTGGCTCACTCTCTGGAATGTCCGCCTCGGGCCTGGGGTGACACTCGCAGAACTGCAGCTCACGTGGCTGGATCTGCGCGGGGGCACCCGGAGCAATGTCGACGACGTCGGTGAGTGCGTCACCCTGCGGGGGCTTTGCATCAACCAGGTGCGCGGACTCACCGACGTGGATCCCGTCAGTCGGCTTTCCGGGTTGGAGATCCTCTCCCTGTATGGGCTTGCAAAGCTCACACACCTGCCGGACCTGTCCCGACTAGCGAATCTGAGGCGGTTGGACGTGGGGCAGATGCGGTCCCTCACGGACTGGCGGAACCTGACCAGCCCTCCTGCACTGGAAGAGCTCCAGTTCCAGAACAAGCTGGCGCCCAGCGCCGAGGTCATGGCAGCTGTCGGGTCCAGCGCCCATCTCGCCCGATTCGGCTGGTACGCCCCTGACGAGCCAAGGAGCATCGTCGACCCAATCATCGAGCTGGTTGCCAAGGCACCTGCGCGCTGGGTACGGCCGGAGGAATGGCTCGAGAGCCTGACCACCCGCGAGACCGACGCAGGTTCCCGAGAGGTACCCACAGGGTCTGAGTGAGCCCGAATCACCCGGCATACAAGCCGGCAAAACCGCTGCAGGGCAATGTCATTCGCGATAAGGGTGCGCCACTGATCGTCAGGACGACGCACCGAGTCGCTGTCGCACCACCCTGCGGCGCAGGGTGGGCGACGCCTCCACCTGGTAGCCGGCGTCGAGGAAGACCTGGAGCAGCCCGACCGAGGCTTCGTCCCAGATGACGGTCTTCCCCGGGGGCGGCTCGGTGGGGTAGCCCTCGAGGACGCGGGCGCCGACCTGCCTGCCGTACTCGACCGTGGCGGCGGCGAGCTCGTACATCAGTCCCTGTCGACGGAAGCCCTTGCGCACGACGAAGCAGGTGACGGACCAGACGCCCTCGAGGTCGGGGTCAGTCCGCATCCACGACTTCTGCCGGGCCCAGATCCTCGGGTAGTTCTCCCGCGGCTCGACCGCGACCCAGCCGACCGGCTCGCCGTCGAGGTACCCGACGAGACCGGACGTGGGACCGCTGGTACCGCAGCCGGCCTGCTCCAGGAGAGCGGCGTCGCGCTCCTCCTGGGTCGTGTCGCGCCAGATCCAGCCCGGGACCTTGAGCGCTTGGCAGCGGCACTTGCGGGCGCCGCCGGTGTCGAACACGGCCTCGATGTCCTCACTCGTCGCGTCGTTGGCCGGTCGCCAGCTGAACTCGGGCACACCGCGAGACTAGTGGGGCCGGCACTAATAGCGCCGCCGTGGCGAGGTGAGGCGCGAACACAGAGTTCGTCCGAAGCACGTCGGTGACGAGGGGTACCCCGAGATGCACCTGCGCGTTTCAATGACGAGCGAGGAGGCGCGGGATGAATGAGTCGTTGGAGTTCGAGGCGTTCTGTGTGCGCCAGAACCCGGCACTCCTCCGGTTCCTCACCTTGTACTGCGGCGACGTTGAGACGGCCCGAGACGTCACCCAGGAGACTCTGGCTCGCGTCTGGGCACACTGGCGCACGGTCCAGCGGATGGACCGGGCGGACCTGTGGGCCAAGCGGGTCGCGGTGAACCTGGCCAACTCCCAGTTCCGGCACCGGCGGGTGGAACGAGGTCGGCTCCACGTACTGGTGGAGCACAGCCCGCAGCCAGGGCCGGACCTCAGCGACCAGTTGAGGGTCCACCAGGCCCTGCGGACGCTGAGCCCCCGACAGCGGACCGCCATCCTGTTGCGATTCCTCGAGGACCTGTCGGTCGAGCAGACGAGTGAGCTGATGGGGTGCAGCGCAGGAACGGTGAAGAAGCTCACGGCACGCGGCCTCGTGGGACTGCGCGCAGTGATCGGAACTGACATCGAGGTGGGTACCGATGCCTGATCTGCGAACCCTGCTCGACGAGGCCGCTGGAGATCCGCCCGATCTGCCGGACCTCGCCGCCATCCGACAGCGCGGCGATGCGCTCAAGGTGAGGGCCCGCCTCGGCTGGGCCGCCGGCGCTGCGGCGGCTGCTGTGGTTGTCGCCGCGGGGATCGGCTTTGCCCTGAACCAGTCGGGCCGCGACGCGATGCCTGCCCCACAGCCAGCTCAGTCCACCACTCGCGCACGGGTGACCAACGCGTGTGCCGTCCAGGCCACGGTGCCGGGCGACGCGATCGCCTACACCGCGACCAGCTCAGGCTCCAGCGCCCGACCCGATGGCGCCGTGCACATCATGTCGCCCGACGGGTCCGGTGATCGGTGTCTGGTCGACACCGCCGGACCGGACAGCTGGCCGAGGTGGTCTCCGGACGGACAGTGGATCGCCTTCACAGGAGGGGACGGAAGCCAGTCGGACCTCTTCATCGTCCGCGCCGATGGTTCCGACGTGACCAGACTCACCGACAGTCCGGAGACGGAGGAAGGACCGGTCTGGTCTCCCGATGGTTTGCGCCTGGCGTACACCTCCAGCACCGGTGGGGAGTCCCTGCCGTCCATCCACGTCATGCAGCGCGACGGACGCAACGACTCGATCATCCCCACTGGATCACACCGGGTGTGGCTGGCGGACTGGTCTCCCGACGGGGGAACCCTTCTCTTCCTTCGCGACGACTCTGATGGCGGACACGCAGCGCTGTGGGCCATGGCTCCGGACGGGAGTGGGCAGCGCCTTCTCCGTTCGGAGGACGGCGACTTCGGCTCCGGCGCTCGGTACTCGCCGGACGGAGCCCAGATCGCCTTCCAGGCCGACTTCGACGGTGGGTGCCTCTACCGCAGCGACCCCGAGGTGCGCCACCTGACCAGGCTGACCACCGACTGCACCCAGGGCCGGTCAATCAGCTGGTCCCCCGACGGCGCTCGCATCGTCACGGCGGGAGGCTCCCACGGCGCTGTGAACGCCGAGGTCGTCACCATCGCCGGCAACGGTGTGCGCACCATCTCGTTCACCGGTGACGCCGCGTACGTCGACTGGCAACCCTAGGCCGCGGCCCAAGGCCAAGACCCCGAAGGGGTCACCTCCACGACCAACCGCACAACCCAAGAGGAGCATCGTGATGCGCACGAAGACCGCACGTCTCACCATCGGTGGCATGCTCGGCGCGCTGGCGCTTGCCTGCGCCGCCGCCACACCAGCAGCCGCCACCTTCGAAGGCAACAACGGCCGGATCGCTTTCGGCGCCTTCTTCGCGAGCAACAGGCAGGCCGACATCTGGTCCAGCCGCCCGGGCGAGGAGGACCTCCACCAGCTCACCGACGCCCCCGGACACGACATCTGTCCGGCATACTCCGCCGACGGCAAGGACATCGCCTTCTGCAGCGATCGGACGGGTGCCTACGAGATCTGGGTGATGGACGCGAACGGCAAGCACGAGCGCCAGGTCACCCAGCTGGGGACCTACGCGGTCTTCCCGGACTTCTCGCCTGACGGCGGTCGTCTTGCCTTCTCCGCGAGGCCGTCGGGGCAGACCAACACCGACCTGTGGCTCGTGCCCACCAGCGGCGGTGCGCCGACCCAGCTCACGAGGTCTCCGGACACCTTGGAGGAGAACCCTGTCTGGGCGCCCGACGGCAGCACGATCTTGTTCGTTCGCATCGCGGGCGGCTTCTCGGGCGGACAGCTCTGGACCAAGAACGTTTCCACAGGGGAGGAGACCCAGCTCACCTTCGACCCGACGTTCAAGGACCAGACTCCGGACTGGAGCCCAGACGGCGCGCAGATTGCGTATGCCGCGGACGACGACATCTGGATCATGAATGCCGACGGCACGAGCCAGGTCAACCTGACCGCCAGCCCGAACCAGGAATTCGGAACGGCCTTCTCCCCGGACGGCACCCAGATCGCCTTCACAGGCACGGGCGGGCCCGTTCCGACTGGACAGCGCTACGTCCAGACCATCCGCACCGACGGTTCCGACCGGCGCGTGGTGGCACCGACGCCAGGACTGCGCCAGGCAGCGCCCGCTTGGCAGCCCTTGGGCAGCGGCCGATAACGGCCCCCTCCCATTCCAACGACTGAGATGCGTCCTCCGCCGCGACAAGGCGCCGGTCTGCCCGATCGACCCAAACAGCGGGCGTACCTCCGGTTAGCTGGAGCGAAGCCGATGGACGGCTTCCTGCACGCTCTCGACCAGCGCCGACCAGGACTCGGTTGGCTTGCCCATGTCGTCAACGGCTGCCAACAACWGATTCATCAGCCCGGTATCTTCGAGGTCCCCGTCGATCGCATCCAACAGGTCAGAAACGCGGTTGAAGGTGTGGACAACCCCGTCCCCAGGCGAGGTTGTGTTCGCATCGGCCGCGTAGACCCAGGCGACGGTTGCCCCGAACGTGAACCATGCAAGTCCCTCGGGCTCCTCCTCCTCGCCAAATTCCGGTATGGCGAGCAGAGTGTGGCGCGCCTCGTCCACCGAGGTGATGCTGACCCGCGCCCGGATCGCGTCGGCGACGGCACCAAGGCCCGCAGACGGCTGGCCCAGGGGCGTCAGTTCCGCAAGAGGAAGTACCACGGTGGCCAGTTCGATGGCCGTCTGACGCTGGTCCTCTGAAGACATCCGTCGAAGTCGAGACTCGAGCGTGTGAACGGCGTCGCGAGGCACGAATGCATCATGCCTCTCTCCCAGAAATGCATCGCGCCGAATGCCGCGTACCGAGGCGGGCGTCTTTCGCCGCGAAGGGGATTGCTGGACGTGGCCCACCAGATCGTCAGCCCCAGAACCCTTGGGCCACCAGCGCTACGAGGGGTGGGACGCTCGATCCCACCGTTCCCCGGATGCTCCCCCCACGGGGGTGCCATTTGCCGAGCAGATCGGCCAGTCCCATCGCCAGGCTCGACAGCAGGAGATACCAGGCGGCCACAACCATGACCACGAGCCCCGAACCCGGATGATCGCTGTGCAGCATCCACGCGCCGACGAAGACTGCAGCGGCGCCCAGCAAGTTCCGAGCGCCAATGCAGAACGCCCATAGCTCAACGTCACTCCGGTCGGTGAACTCGACTCCAAGGACGTTCTTGGCCCACGGCCGGTCGAGAAAGAACATCTCGACCGGCGCCACGCAAATCAGAATCACGGCGTCGATGATGAGGACGAACTCGGCCACGCCGTTCATGCGTCACCTTCCTCTTACCGCAACGCCAGCACGGGCACAGTCGGGCATCCCTACAAGGGAACCGCGGGTGGGTCTTCAGAGCAAGGGTCGGACCCACGGCGGTTGCGACGGTGGGGCGCGCAACCGCCAGGGAGGCCATCACGCCCAGGAGTGGTTGTATCTCCTCCAGCAGCGATGACTTTGGCCAGGGCCTTCGGTCTACATCACATCCATCCAGCGCAGTCGATTCGGGAGGCATCGTGAAGCTTCTTCTCACATCCGGTGGAGTCACGAACGCGAGCATCCGCGATGCACTGGTCGACCTGCTGGGCAAACCGATCGCCGAATCCACTGCCCTCTGCATCCCCACCGCACAATGGGGCCACCCGCTGTGTGGGCCGGTCTCGGTGCGTGGCCTCATCAGCGGCCTGCCCCCGTGGGGTGGCATGTCCTCCTTGGGGTGGAAGTCGCTTGGCGTCCTGGAGCTCACCGCACTGCCGAGCATCGGCGAAGAGCGCTGGGTCCCGTGGGTGCGCGAGGCCGACGTCCTGCTGGTGGACGGCGGCGATGCGACGTACCTGTGTCACTGGATGCGGCAGTCCGGACTGGCGGACCTCCTGCCCTCACTGCCCGAGATGGTCTGGGTCGGAGTGAGCGCCGGCAGCATGGTGATGACTCCGCGGATCGGTGCCTACTTCGTGGAATGGCCCTCCGCGCCGGATGACAGGACCCTGGGGGTCGTTGACTTCTCGATCTTCCCGCACCTGGACGTGTTCCCGGGCAACACCTTGGCCGAGGCGGAGCCGTGGGCTGCCGACATCGCGGGTCCGGCATACGCCATCGACGACCAGACGGCCATCAAGGTGGCCGCCGGCAGGGTGGAGGTCGTGACCGAGGGGAACTGGAAACGGCTCGCATAACCGCGGTCAAGCAGCGCTCATCGTTGCAGGGCCGGCGTGTCCGCGGGTGTCACGCGCTGGTGGCTTACCTGACCGCGCGGCCGGTGATCTTGCGCGGCTTGATCTCAATGAAGAGGTTGCGAGCCCCGTCCGCCCATGGCACCGGTCCGGTCTCCCAAGCCGACGTGAGCAGGTGGTCGTGTGCCATCGCCTCTGCGAATCCGAGAACGAGAACGCTCCAGCCGGATTTGTTCTGCTCATCGATTGCGTCGACCTCAAAGGCGACACTGGTTCGGCGGGCGAGCCCGGCCATGGGGCCATAGGGGGAAGTCCGGAAGATCACGCTGCCGGTGCGGTATTGATAGGTCACTGGCAAGATCTGGGGACCCTCGCCAGCCATGAAACCGACCCGGCCGGCCGTGTGTTCCGCCAGGAGTTCCTTGCACTCGGCCTCCGACAGCTCAGCAAAATTCCCGGTTTGGGGCTTCTCGTCATGTGGTGAGGTCATGACCCGACTCCGTGGATTGCATCGAGGCGGTGAAGTTGGCGTGTGCTGGCTGGGTCCCCGCCGGTTTGGGGGTCGCGCGCCGCATTGGTCGAATGACTGGAGTGGTGCAGAGTTTGGAAGGTGGCCTAGGTCCGCCGGGCGTTCGGCCCTGGAGTTTCTACTCTACGCCGAGCGTCTGAACGCCGCTTGGGCGAGCAGCCACTGGCCGGCTTGTCGACGAGACGTATGGCGCGGCGCGGTTCACCCAAGGTCAGCGCCAACTCTGACATCGAGGGCGAATATGGGGCGCAGTACTCAGCGGGACGGCGACTCGACCGGCGACGGCTGAGAAGGGCCCATGGGCCTCACGTCGTGGCGGCTGCTTGCTCTTCGTCGGACCGCTGGTGACGCAGGCGCGTCAGTGCATCGCGGGCGTGGGACTTGACCGTTCCCACGGAGATGTTGAGAGCCGCAGCAGTCTCGGCCTCGGTCAGGTCGTCGAAGTAGCGCAACACCAGCACCGCGCGCTGGCGGGGCGACAGCCTGCGCAGGTCCTCGAGCAGAGCGATGCGGTCGACGTCGTCGGCACTCCCGTGTGACGCGACCTCGGGGACCACGTCGGTGGCGATCTCACGCCAGCGGCGACTGCGCCAGCGGTTCACGGACTCGCGCGCGAGCACCTGCCGGACGTACGCCTCGGGGCGCTCCTCGATCCGCGACCACTTCGGCACCACCTTGACCAGGGCCGACTGCACGAGGTCCTCGGCGTCGTGGTGGTTCCCGGTCAGCAGGTATGCGGTGCGCAGCAGCGCGCCTCGGCGCGCGACCACGAACTCCTCGAAGCTGGCGTAGCCGGTCATGACCGGCCGACCTTGGCATCGAGCGCCGCGCCGATCAGGTCGGTGGCGAAGGTGACCCGCCCGGGGGCTCCCGCTGTGGCGACGACCCGACGGTGGGCGTCGTTGACCGACAGCGTGCACCGCTGAGGGGGCGACGGGCAGAAGGGTGTTGTGGCGTCGAACTGCAGGGCGACCACCGTGCCGTCGCTGTCCCTCGCATCATGGCGGTGGCCGAGCAGGACGTCGGAGCCGATGACTCCCAGGACGTTGCAGAGCGCCGGCACGTCTGCGGGAGGTGATCCCATGCCTTCGTAGACGGACAGCGTCGTGCAAGACCCGGAACCGTCCCCGAAGTTCGTTGGGGCCATCAACGCCGGCCAGCTCGCAACCGACACCTCGGACCCGACGTAGGAGACGTCATACGGGTTGACCCGCGTGGGTGACTGGCCCGGCTCCCACAGCCATCCCTCGCCGTCGCTCCCTCCCGCGACGTGGCCGAACAGGTGCGTGGCGTCGGCCCACAGCCCCACCCCGCGGGTGTCGAACCCGAAGGCCCACGTGTGGGTCTCACCGCTGACCAGGTCGCGGACGATCGGGTTCCGCGCCGCGTCCTGCACGCCCTGTTGGCCCTCGGCGGAGGGGTAGGCGATCCTGCGGCCGTCGGGCGACAGTGCGACCTTCAGGTTCCACGGGGCCTCGGGGTCGTCGCGCGGGAGGTCGATGGGGAGCCTGCCGAACGTCCCCGTCTTCGCGACCAGGCCGACGGCCTCGAGCGTGTCTCCCTCGCGAGGCACCAGCCAGACCGCCGCGAGCGGTCCCGGTGTGTTCCCGAGGTCTGGCAGTGCCGCCCCCTCCGGGTACGTGATCGGCAGCGCGAAGCCGACGGTCCTCGCCGGCGCGAGGTCGGAACGGTCGGGACCGGCATCGGCAAGGCCAATGCCGATTCCCGTGCCGACGGCGCCCACCACCAGCGCGGCAGCTGCAAACGCCGTGGCCCGGATGCGCTGGGCCCGCTTGCCGCGCGCCCAGAGCTCGGCCGGTGGTGCACCTCCTGTGGGTGCGTCCTCCGCCAGCTCCGACAGCCGGTCTCGCAACGTGTCCATGGGTCTCTCCGATCCAGAGTCTCACCCATCAACACGTCGTGGGGGCGCGATCCGGAGGGGGGTCGTTTCGAGCCCACCTCGAGATCGTCATCATCGGGACGCACGGTGACGGATCGCGCAATTCCGGTCATACGCGGGCCCAACCGGAGCGCTTGCGGAAAGGTGCGCTAGGTTGGATAGTGGCACTATCCAATGGGACGAGGGAGGCACCATGCGCGACGCTTGGACGGTTCTCATCGGCACGCATGCCGTGGCGGCGACGCTCGGCCTCGTCCTCGGCGCGACCAACCTGGCACGTCGTCGCCGGGGCGACCTTGCCCATCGCACCATCGGGCGGGCGTGGTTGGTGCTCATGTACTTCACGGCATTCAGCTCGTTCTGGATCCAGCAGCTGCGGCCCGGTCAGTTCAGCTGGATCCACGGGCTGAGTGTCCTGACCATCGTCACCCTGACCTTGGGGCTGTGGAACGCGCGTCGCGGCAGGATCCGCGCCCACGCGGGCAACATGATCGGCACCTATGCAGGCCTGTGGGGAGCCTTGATCGGGGTGGTCGCGGTCCCGAGCCGCCTTGTGCCGCAAGCCTTTCAGGAGAGCTGGCTCGGCATGACGGCCCTGACGCTCGGCATCGTCGTGGTCGGTCTGGCAGGCGTGTCAGCCGTGATCCGACTCCTGGGGCGCGCAGGCGTCCCCGAGCGCGTCGACCCAGCTGGCCGGGTGGCGCTCGACCTGCCGAAGGGTTGAGAAGAAGGTGCGGATCTCCGAGCTCGCCGAGCAGACCGGTGTCTCGATCGCCACGCTGAAGTACTACCTGCGTGAGGGTCTGGTGCCCGCAGGTGAGAGGCATGGGGCGACCCAGGCGTCGTACGGGGAGGGCCACGTGGCCCGGGTCCAGTTGGTCCGCGCCCTGATCACGGTCGGCGGTCTGGGCATCGAACAGGTGCGGGAGGTAACCCGCGCGCTCGACGACCCGCCCACATCGCGCCATGAGCTGCTCGGCACGGCGCACCGTGTCCTCGCGCCGCGCGCGACCGACGTGGGGGAGTCCGCGGCTGTCGACGAGCCGTTCCTGCTGAATCTGGGGTGGCCGGCGCACCCGCAGTCGTCCGCGAGCCAACAGGTTGCGACTGCCCTCGCCGAGGCGCGAGCTGCAGGGTGGGACGTCAGCGAGCGGTCCTTCAAGGCGTGGGCCAGGGCGGCGCTCATCCAGGCGCGCGCAGACGTGTCGCCGAGGCTCGGCAGGCTCTCACCCTCCGAGGCGCTCCAGTTCGCGATCCTGGGCACTGCGCTCACCGACCCGGTGATCCTCGCGCTGCGGCGTCTCGCCCAGGAGGCGATCAGCGCAGAACGCTTCGAGACGGCCAAGAGCTGACCGCGCCCCGACGGCACGGAGGCCAGCCCGCGTCAGTCGCAGTTGCGGCCGTTGGTCGGCAGCGTCTCTGCGGCGTGTCGGAAAGCGGGCAACAGCAAGGGTTCTGGCTTGTACGCGTCCGGCACGAGGACCTCGATCGCCGGGTCGCGCCCGAAGGTCGTGAACCTAACCCCGTCCGACAGCGGCTCGGCCACCCAGTACACGCCGTCGACGTCGAGGCACTCCCTGTCCGTCGGACCGATTGCCGGCCAGCCGCAGGTCGCGATGATGGCCGGGTCGCCCCACGAGGCAGCGCGTGGCGACAGGGGAGTGGTCGCCGTCATCTCCTGACCGCCGACGGTCGAGGGCCAACCGATCGAAGAGCAGCCACGACCGTCGTACGACGGGACCGCGACGGAGACGCCACGCGGCCACACGGCATACATGACAGCGCCGGCCACCCCGAGGACGAGGAGGCCGGCGGCTGCGAAGAGCAGGCGCCGACGCGCGGCGCGGGTCACGTTCAGACGACGATGCGGGTCAGCGTCAGGCTCAGACGTGGACGACGGTGCACGTGAGCGTGCGCGTGATGCCGGGCACGTCCTGGATCTTGGCGATGACGAGCTTGCCCAGCTCGTCGACGGTGTTGGCCTCGACGCGGGCGATCACGTCGTAGGGACCCGTGACGTCCTCGGCCAGCACCACACCGGCAATACCGGCAATGGCCTCGGCAACGGACGCCGCCTTGCCGACTTCGGTCTGGATCAGGATGTAGGCCTGGACCACCACGAGGAACCTCACAATTCTGTCGAAGATGGAACGTGTCATGTCCGGTTGGCCGGGACATCGTTGCCCCGGGAGAACCGACCGCGGCGGAACCCGCGGCCACGGCAGACGCTACCGTGCCGGTGTCCCACCCGTCTCCCCCGGGAGGTGCACAGGAGGTCAAGTGATGGTCACGGCTGGTCGTACCCTGGCGCAGCTGAGCGAGTCGGCACTGCTGGCCGAGATCTTCCCCTTCTTCGCGGCGACCCCCGGTGTCCTCGTAGGTCCCGGTGACGACGCCGCGGTGCTCGCCTGCTCAGGCAGCGTGGTGGCGACGACGGACTCGATGGTGCGCGGGCGTGACTGGCTCGACGAGTGGTCGACTGCCTCGGACGTCGCCGCCAAGGCGCTCACCCAGAACCTCGCCGACGTCGCCGCCATGGGCGGTGTCCCGACGTCGATCCTCGTCACGCTCGTGGCCGACCCGCAGACCCCCGCGGACTGGGCGGTCGAGTTCGCCCGTGCGCTCGGCGACGGTGCCGCCGCAGCGGGCGTCGCCGTCGCCGGCGGAGACCTGTCGTCAGCCCCCGCAGGCACGCTCATGGTGTCGATCACCGCGCTCGGCGACCTCCAGGGCCGGCAGCCGGTGCTGCGCGACGGTGCCCGGCCCGGCGACGTC
>NZ_JBFUEO010000032.1:0-38750 GCF_056403935.1 Pedococcus sp. P2_E4
CCCTGACCCGGAGGGCGTGACCGACGCCAAGGCCTGACAGGGCCTGACACCCACACGGGGCAATGAGACACCACGTCTCATTGCCCCGTGGCATACTCCGATCGCGCCTGTCGTCGCGTGGGCAGGACCGAGGCTGCTTGGGGGAGGTGGGCGATGCGTCGCACCCGAGGTGTCACGGCGCGGCTCGACCACCTGGGTGACCTCGCGCGCAAGTTCGCCTGGGGCGTCCGCACCGTCGGCCTCCCCGAGGCCCTGCGCGGAGCCGTGCGCCTCGCAGCCCTGCGGTGGCGCCGCCCGGAGCGAGCCCGGATCACGCTCCGCTCGGGACCAGTCCTCGAGTATGCGGTGCCCGCGCAGGTCGCGCCCGCGCTCGTGGTGTTCCGGGACCTCATCGACCCCGAGTTCGCCTTCCTGCGTGCGGTGGCCAGGCCCGACTGGCTCGTCCTGGACGTGGGAGCCGCCATCGGCCAGTTCACCACGTTCGCCGCCCGGCTCCCGGTGGCGCACGTGCACGCTTACGAGCCGAACGCCGCCAACCTCGAGAGCCTGCACCGCAACCTCGACCTCAACGACGTGGCAGCCCGGGTCAGCGTCCACGCCGCTGCCCTGGGCGAGACGGAGGGCGAGGTCGTCTTCGAGGAGACCGACAACGCCTACCTGAGCCACCTGTCGTCGACGGGACAGGGCGTGAGGGTCCCCGTCCACACCCTGGACGCCGAGGTGGAGCGACTCGGCCTGGACCGGGTGTCGGTGCTCAAGGTCAACGTCGCCGGCCACGAGCCCGCCGCCCTCGCCGGTGGCTCCGACCTGCTGCGCGCGGGCCGCGCCGACATCCTCGTCCTGCTGATCGGGGAGCAGTCCCTGGGCGCGTACCAGCAGTGTCAGCAGTGGGGGTACCGCTTCTTCTTCTTCCACCCGCGTCGTCGCGAGCTCCACCCCGTCACGGAGCTCAGCACCGCAGGTCTGAGCAGGCGCCCGTGGCCGGCCCGGCACGTGATCGGCGTGCACCAGGGAGCCATCGACCGCGGCCTGCTGGCGTCCGTCGCGATCCTCGATCGGGACCACGGTGCCACCGTTGGCTGACGTGGGCGTGGTCGTGGTCACCCACAACAGCGCGGCAGTCGTCACCGACCTCCTCGCGAGCCTGCCGCCAGCGCTCGGTCCCCTCACGGCGGAGGTCGTGGTCGTCGACAACGGGTCGAGCGACGACACCGTCGACCTGCTCCGTGGCCGGGCCGGCGTCCAGGTCGTCGAGACCGACAACAACGGGTACTCCTCGGGCATCAACCTCGGCGTGGGCCACCTGTCCCCCGACGTGCCCGTGCTCGTCCTCAACCCCGACGTCCGGCTGGCCCCTGGGTCGGTGGCCGTCCTCCTCGACCGGCTCGCGCAGCCCCACGTGGGGATCGTCGCGCCGCGCATCACCGACCTCGACGGCACCCTCAAGTTCTCCCTGCGCCGCGCACCGACACTCCTGCGCTCCATCGGCCTGGCCTTCACCGGCCACCCGTGGCTGAGCGAGTCGGTCAAGGACCCGTCGGCCTACGACCACCCGCACACGGTGTCGTGGGCGACGGGGGCGGCCCTGCTGGTGTCCCGTCAGTGCCACGAGGAGCTCGGCGGGTGGGACGAGCGCTTCTTCCTGTACTCCGAGGAGACCGACCTGTCGCTGCGCGCCCGCGACCGGGGCTGGCTGACCGTCTACGAACCCGGCGCGACCGCCGAGCACGTCGGGTCCGCCTCGGGCTGGAACAGCCGGCTGTACGCCATGCAGATCCTCAACCGCGTGCGGCTGTTCTCGAGCCGGCACTCGGCGCCCTCGGCCTGGCTCTACTACGTCGTGTCCGTGGCGCGGGAGCTGTCGCTCGTGGTCCGCGGTCACGCCGAGGCCCGGGAGGGGCTGCGTGTGCTGGTCCGCCCCTCGCGGCGACCACCGGAGCTGCGGTGCCCACCCGGCATACTCCCCCGCTGACGGGCGGGGATCCGGCGGTGACGGCTAGCGCCAGCGCTTGACGACGCCGACCGCCTCGCGCACGGCCCGGTGGGCGAGCCCACCCTCGAGCACCTCGCGGCGCAGCGACTCGGCGGTGTCCTGCCGCCGCGCGGTGTAGCGCGGCTGCAGCCAGCCGCGCACCGGGGCGGCCCTGCGGTCGCTCGTGTACACCGCGTCGTACCCGGCCTTGCGCAGCAGCGCGAGGGCCCGGCGGTCGTACTCGCCGAAGGGGCAGGCCGCCTCGGTGACCGGGGCGCCCAGCACCTCCGTGAGCACCCCTCGCGCCTCGTGCAGCTCACGCGCCGCCGTCGCGGCGTCCAGGCGACGCCACGGGACGTGGTGCATCCCGTGCGTGCCCACCCGCATTCCCGCGTCACGCAGGCTGCGCACGTCGTCGGCGGACAACGACCCGGGCTCGTCCAGCCGGCCGGCGAGCACGAAGAAGGTCGCGTCGAGACCGCGCTCCTGCAGGGCGGGCAGTGCGCGCTCCACGTCGGACCGGTTGCCGTCGTCGAACGTGAGCCGGACCCCGGGCCACGTCGCGACCTCGTCCAGGACCCGGAGGAACGCCTCGTGGCTCACCCAGTAGTCGTCCTCGCCCGGGTCGAGGGCTCGTCCCGGGACGCCGATCCCGTGGAAGCAGATCGTGTTGCTCGTGTTGCCGGCCAAGAGGCACCCCCTCGTGTGCCTTGCATCATCCCGTATGCCGTGCGGCCGACGGAGGGTTTCGCGAAACCGGGCCGTCGTGCGGGGGCTCGCGCTACGTTGAAACCTGGCAGGCGGCGGCCGGCGAGGGGCGGAGCCATGGACGAGGGACGCAGGGGCGGCGGTGACGCGCCGCGGGTCAGCCTGGGGCTGCCCGTCTACAACGCCACCCGTTACGTGCGACAGGCGCTGGACGCGGTGCTCGCCCAGGACTTCACCGACTTCGAGCTCATCATCAGCGACAACGGCTCGACCGACGACACGTGGGACATCTGCACGGACTACGCGGCGCGCGACCCCCGGATCCGCGTCCTGCGCAACCCGACGAACCTCGGGGTGGCCCGCAACTTCAACCGGGTCGTCGAGGAGGCGCGGGGAGAGCTCTTCCGCTGGGTGGCGTACGACGACCTCATGGCGCCGACGCTGCTGAGTGCGTGCGTCGCGGAGCTGGACCGCTCCGGTCCGGGGACGGTCATCGCCTACCCGCAGACGGCCCTGATCGACGACGACGGGCAGCTCGTGAGTCACTACGAGGACGACCTCGACATCAGGAACCGTCACCCGGCCCTGCGGGTCGCGGCCGCCGCAAGACGATGGAACCTGCTCAACCCGCTCTACGGCGTGATCCGCACCGACCAGCTGCGCCGTACGGGGCTGGAGCGCGAGCACGTGTCGGGGGACGTGCCGCTGTTCATGGAGCTGGCGGCGCTCGGCGAGATCCACGAGGTCCCGGAGCCATTGTTCTACCGGCGCTTCCACGAGGGTTCCAGCTCGGGCAACTCGGCCGCCTGGTACACGCCGCACAAGCCCGGGACGGAGCGGTTCCCCACGCTGCGCCTGGCCGCCAGGACGGTGCGGGGGCTGGCCGGGTCCGACCACCCGCTGCCCACCCGGGTCTCGCTCGTGGGCGCCTACCTGGCCGTCTGGTCGTGGCGACGCGTCCGCGTCGAGGGTGGACGCCTCAAGCTGGCCGCGCGCCAGGAGCTGCGCACCCGGCGACGCCGGACCGCCGGCTAGACCTTCGGCAGGGAGATCTCCCGGGGCTCCGGGAGCGGGACGTAGAGGCGCGGGTTCCACCCGGTCCCCGCGCTCATCGTCGCGAGCTGGGCGGCGACCTCGTCCGCGATGTCCCACGTGAGGACCACGACGTCGTCCGGCCGGGCCTCGATGAGCTCCTCCACCGTGCGGATCGGGACGCCTGCACCGGGGATCCGTCGTCCCGCCTTGGCCGGCGACAGGTCGACCGTGAAGGGCAGCAGGCTGCGGTCCACCCCGGCGAGCGCCAGCAGGACCGGCGCCTTGGACGGCGCGCCGTATGCCGCCACGGAGCGACCGCTCGTGGCGAGCGCGGCGAGGTGGTCGTGGAACGCGGTCGCGACCCCCGTGGACCGCTCGCCGAACGCCGTGAGGGCCGCGACGTCGCCCAGCCCGTCGGCCAGCTCGGCCGCCTGCAGGTCCTCGACCTCGCGCCCCACCTCGGGGGAGTCGGCGAGCCGCCGGGCGCTGAGCTGGACCGACCCGCCGTAGGCCGGCACCTCGCGGGCGCCCGTGGCCACGAGGCCGTGCCTCTCCAGCAGGGGCACGGCGGCGAGGACCGTGAAGTAGACGAAGTGACCGTGGCGCACCGTGTCGACCAGCGTCTTGACCACCATCGGCCGGGCGTGGAAGAACTCCAGCAGGAGCACTCCCCCGGGCGCCAGCCGCGCGGCGTGACGCGCGATCACCGGGTCGACGTCCTCGTAGTGCATGAGGTGGTGCACGTCCACCACCAGGTCCGCGGGCTCGCCGTCCGCGGCCCGGACCAGCCCGGCCTCCTCGAAGAACGGCGCCCACGAGCAGCCGTGGCCACTGTCGTGCTCGACGAAGGTCTGGCCCGCCACCAGTCCCTCGTCCCGGACGACCCGCTCCACGGACGCGCGTGCCTGCCTCAGGGCGGTCTGCGAGTCGACGGCCATCGGCTGCTCCGGGACGGTGCTGGCCGTCGGCCCGAGCTGGACCAGCCGGCACGCCGTGCAGAAGACCAGGACGAGGGGCACCCGCGGGTCGGGGCCCGGGGCGTCCTCGAGGGGGAACACGTCCGAGGGGGGCACCGCGCCGAGGTCCATGACCTCGACCAGCTGGTCGGACCCGCACGACCTGCACGCCAGCTCGTCGCTCATCGGTCCCTCTCGGTTGCTCGGACCGCAGGGGCGTTCCCTGCGGCGATCCCGGTCGCCCCGACGAACTGGTCGGCGCGCGCCCGCCACGAGTGCCCGGCTGCGAAGTCGGCTCGCTCGCGCACCTCGGCCGCGCCCAGGCTCGAGCCGAGCGAGCCCACCACGGCGTCGGCGAAGGCCTCGGGGCCGTCGGCGACGGTGACGAGCGGGGTGTCGAGCCACTGCACGGCCGGCAGCGAGGTGCTGACCACCCGTCGGCCGGCGGCGAGGTACTCGAGGATCTTGAGCGGGAAGCTCGCGCGGTTGAAGGCCGTGTCGGCATAGGGCAGCAGCCCGGTGGTGACGTCGGACAGGGCCTCGGGCAGCGCGGCATACGGCACGGTGCCCAGCCACTCCACGGTGGGGAGGTCACGCAGGGCGTCGAAGTGGCCCCCGGCCATGGTGGCCTGGGTCGGGCCGATGACCTTGAGGCGCACGCCCCGCCGGGCCACCGCCTCGAGCAGGCGGACGTCCACCCGCTCCGACAGGTGGCCGACGAAGGCGGCGCACGGCTCACTGCCCGTCGGGGGCACGCCGGCGGCGGCGAACGCCTCGACGTCGCAACCGTTGGGAACCAGGACGGGGTCGGTGCCGTACACCCGCAGCACGTCGACCAGCGCCGGGCTCACGGCGACGACGACGTCGGCGTCCCTGCACAGGCGGGACACCCACGACACGACGGTGTCGCGGTCGACGCCGATCAGCTCGGTGCCCGAGACGTAGTCGTCCTTGGCGTAGTAGACGCTGACCCGCTCGTCGAGGGCTCCGAGCAGCGGGTCGAGCGAGGTGACGACGAGCGCCGAGACCTCCGAGGCGCCCAGGGTGGCCACGGCCCGACGCAGGGCGCGCCGGGTCAGCCAGAGGCTGAGCGGTTTGACGGCGCGGCGGTCCTTGAACGGGGGCAGCCGGACGGACAGCACCGCGAGGCCCGGCCTGACCTCGTGCACGCCCGGCCCGCGGGCGGCGGTCGCCGCCTCACGGTTGCGGATCCGCGACACGACCGAGGTGGGCGGGTCGAGGTAGAGCACGGGGTGGTCGCGCGAGAGCTCGTCGGCGAGGTGGTGCTCCAACAGCGGCGTGCCGTCCCAGAACGAGGTGGCGCAGACGACGACGAGGTCGTCCCAGCCCCGCTCAGCCACGACCGCGCGGCAGCACGATGCCGAGCTCGGCGAGGGTCGGCGCCGCCCGGTCGGCGGCCGACATGGTCGTGACCGGGAGCGGCCACGGGATGGCCAGGGTCGGGTCGTCGTGCGCGATCGTGACCGCCTCGGTGGGGTCGTGCTCGCGGTCGATCTTGTATGCCGTGTCGGCGGGGTCCGTCAGCGCCTGGAAGCCGTGCGCGCAGCCAGCAGGGATGTAGACGGAGCGCTGCCGCTCGCCGTCGAGGTCGAAGGACTCCCACTGGCCGAAGGTGGCCGAGTCGGGGCGCAGGTCGACCACGACGTCGAAGATCGCGCCCGAGGAGCAGCGGACCAGCTTGGCCTCGCCGGCCCCACTGCGGACGTGCAGGGCGCGGACGACCCCCACGGCGGAACGGCTCATGCTGTCCTGGACGAACGCGGCCGGGTCGATCCCCGCGGCCCGCACGACGGGGGCGTCGAACGTGCGCGAGAAGAAGCCGCGCTCGTCGGGGAACGGAGTGGGTGTGAACAGCAGGCACCCGGCGATCGAAGTCGTGGAAACGTCCATGGTCTCTCCCCTCGTACAGAGCCTAGACAGTGGGACCTCACCGGGGCCAAGGTTTGCCGCAAACGCCTGCGAAAGCCGAGCGGGCGGTGACACCATGACCGTGGGAAAGGGGATCCACATGCGTGTTCTGGTTACGGGGGACCGCGGGTACATCGGAAGCGTGTTGGTACCGATGTTCCGCGAGGCCGGTCACGACGTCGTCGGGCTCGATGCGGACTGGTACGCCGGCTGCGACTTCGGGGACCCGGTCGAGGGCTACGAGCAGCGGGTCGGGGACATCCGCGACTGTCGCGCCGAGGACCTGGCCGGCTTCGACGCCGTGGTCCACCTGGCAGCCATCTCCAACGACCCCATCGGCCACCTCAACCCGGCGGCGACCTACTCGGTCAACGCCGACGGTGCCGTCCACATGGCCCAGGTGGCCAAGGAGGCCGGCGTCCCGCGCTTCCTCTTCTCCTCGTCGTGCTCGCTGTACGGGGCCGCCGGCGACGCACCCGTGGACGAGCAGGCCGAGTTCAACCCGGTCACGCCCTACGGCGAGAGCAAGGTCCTCGCCGAGCAGGGCATCGCCAAGCTCGCGGACGACTCGTTCACGCCGACCTACCTGCGCAACGCCACCGCATACGGGTCGTCCCCGCGGCTGCGGGCCGACATCGTCGTCAACAACCTCACCGGCACCGCGTTCACGCGCGGCGAGGTGCGGCTGCAGTCCGACGGCACCCCGTGGCGCCCCCTGGTGCACGTCCTGGACATCTCGCGCGCGTTCCTCGCGGTCCTCGAGGCGCCCCGCGAGGCGGTGCACGACCAGGCGTTCAACGTCGGCCGCGACGAGGACGTGGTCCAGATCCGCACCGTCGCGCTCCAGGTCGCCGAGCACCTCGACGCGCCGGTGACCTTCGCCGAGGGCGCCGGGCCCGACGCCAGGAACTACCGCGTCGACTTCCGCAAGATCCACGAGCGCATCCCGGGGTTCGACCCGCAGTGGACCGTGCCCCAGGGCATCGACGAGCTCGCGGCCGACATGCGCACCAACGACCTGCAGGCGGCGGACTTCGAGGGGCCGCGCTTCGTGCGGCTGGCGCGGATCAGCGAGCTCATGCAGCAGGGCCTGATGGATCCCGACCTGCGCATCACGAGGGGAGGGGGCGACTGATGGCCCTGCCCGCCTGCCGCCTCTGCTCCGCCCCGCTGGACACGACCTTCGTCGACCTGGGGATGTCCCCGCCCTGCGAGAGCTACCTCGAGGCCGACCAGCTCGACGCCGGCGAGGTCTTCTACCCGCTGCACGTGCGGGTCTGCTCGTCCTGCCTGCTGGTCCAGCTCCCGGCCTACATCCCCGCCGAGGACATCTTCACCTTCTACGCCTACTTCTCGTCCTACAGCGACTCGTGGGTCGAGCACGCCCGGCGCTTCGTCGACGGGGCCGTCGAGCGCTGGGGCCTCGGGCCGGACTCGTTCGTCGTCGAGGTGGCGAGCAACGACGGTTACCTGCTCCAGCACGTCGTGGCCAAGGGCATCCGCTGCCTCGGGATCGAGCCGGCCGCCAACGTCGCCGACGCAGCCCTGGCCAAGGGCATCCCCACCGAGGTCATGTTCCTCGGCGAGGAGACCGGGGCGAAGGTCGCCGAGGCGCACGGTCCCGCCGACCTCGTCGTCGCCAACAACGTCTTCGCGCACGTGCCGGACATCGTGGACTTCTCCAAGGGCATGCGGGCGATGCTGTCGCCGACGGGACACGTGAGCATCGAGATCCCGCACCTGCTGCGCCTCATCGAGGGCAACGAGTACGACACGATCTACCACGAGCACTACTCCTACCTCTCGCTGCTGACGACCCAGCGGGTCCTCGCCGCCGCCGGGCTGACGGTGGTGGACGTCGAGGAGCTCGACACCCACGGCGGCTCGCTGCGCACCTGGTCGACGCCGACCGAGAACGCCGGCGAGCCGTCCGAGGCCGTCCGCCGGGTGCTGGCCGACGAGGCCCGAGCCGGACTCGACACGGTCGAGGGTCACGCCGGCTTCGCCGCGAAGGTCGCGACCGTCCGCAACGACCTCATGACCTTCCTCGTCGAGCAGTCCCGCGCAGGCAAGTCCGTGGCGGCCTACGGGGCGCCCGGCAAGGGCAACACCCTGCTCAACCACTGCGGGGTGCGGGCGGACCTGTTGCACTTCGCGGTGGACCGGAACCCGTTCAAGCACGGGAAGTTCCTCCCCGGGACGCACATCCCGATCAAGCCGGTCGAGGCGCTGGCCGAGGCCCGGCCGGACTTCGTCCTCATCCTCCCGTGGAACCTGCGCACCGAGATCGCCGCGCAGCTGGAGTACGTACGGGAGTGGGGCGGCCAGCTCGTCGTCCCGCTTCCTGCCCTGGAGGTCTTCTAGGCCGGACGGTCCGCGACCACGGACCAGAGAAGGAGTTGGCAGGGTGAAGGTCGTCCTGTTCTGCGGGGGGCTCGGCATGCGGATGCGTACGGGGCCGGACTCGCTACCCAAGCCCATGACACCGATCGGCCACCGGCCGGTCCTCTGGCACGTCATGCGCTACTACGCCCACTTCGGCCACAAGGAGTTCATCCTCTGCCTCGGCTTCGGCGCCAAGTCGGTCAAGGACTACTTCCTCGAGTACCGGGAGACCGAGTCCAACGACTTCGTCCTCCACCACGGTGGCAGCGAGGTCGAGATGCTGGAGACCGACATCTCCGAGTGGCGGATCACGTTCGTGGACACCGGGATCGACACCCCCATCGGTGAGCGGCTGCGCCGGGTCCGGCAGTACCTCGGGGACGACGAGATGTTCCTCGCCAACTACGGCGACGTGCTCACCGACGCCCCCCTCGACACGATCGTCGCCGATTTCACGGCGACCGACGCCGCGGGCACCCTGCTGGCCGTCAAGCCCCAGGACTCCTTCCACGTGGTGCGCCTCGACGGTGGCAACCACGTCACCGGACTCGAGGCGGTGGCCGAGATGCCGATGCGGATCAACGGTGGCTACTTCGTCCTGCGGCAGTCGATCTTCGACTACCTCAACGAGGGCGAGGACCTCGTCATGAACGCGTGCGTGCGGGCTGCCGAGGCGGGCAAGATGATGGCCGTGCCGTATGACGGGTTCTGGGCGCCCATGGACACCCTCAAGGAGCGGACCGCCCTCGAGGCGCTCTACAGCACCGGGCAGAGCCCGTGGGCCCTGTGGCGGACCAAGCCGTCGACACCGGGACAGCGCATCGTCGCCATCGAGGTCCCCGACGTCGCCCTGCCCGGGGGGCGCCCCCGATGACCTCCACCGACGTGGACCCCACCACCACCGAGTCGAGCCGGGTGGCCGAAGCCCTCGCGCGGCTCGTCCCCGGTGGCGCGCACACCTACGCCAAGGGCCCGGACCAGTACCCCGAGGACCTCGCACCGGTGCTGGCCAGGGGCATGGGTGCCCACGTCTGGGACGTGGACGGCCGGGAGTACGTCGAGTACGGCTCGGGTCTGCGCAGCGTGACCCTGGGCCACGCCCACCCCGCGATCGTCGAGGCGGTGTCCCGCCAGGTCGCCCTGGGCACCAACTTCGCCCGGCCGGCTGCGATCGAGCTGGAGGCGGCCGAGAGCTTCCTGGAGTCCGTCCCCACCGGCGAGATGGTCAAGTTCGCCAAGAACGGCTCCGACGTCACGACGGCTGCCATCCGCCTGGCCCGCGCCTTCACCGGGCGCAACCTCGTGGCGATCTGCCGGGACCAGCCGTTCTTCTCCACCGACGACTGGTTCATCGGCACGACACCCATGCCGGCCGGCATCCCGGAGACCGTCACGGCCCTGACGCTGGGCTTCCCGTACGGCGACCTGGCTGCCACCGAGGAGCTGCTGCTCAGGCACCCGGACGAGGTCGCGTGCCTCATCCTCGAGGCGGGGTCGGCCACCGACCCGCCGGCTGGTTACCTCGAGGGGCTGGTCGAGCTCGCCCATCGGCACGGCACCCTCGTGGTCTTCGACGAGATGATCACCGGCTTCCGGTGGTCCCGCCACGGGGCTCAGGGCCTCTACGGCGTCACGCCCGACCTCTCGACGTTCGGCAAGGCACTGGGCAACGGTTGCGCGGTCTCGGCTCTCACAGGGCGGCGGGAGATCATGGAGCGAGGGGGCATGAACCACTCGTTCGAGCGAGCCTTCCTGCTGTCGACCACCCACGGCGCCGAGACCCATGGCCTCGCCGCAGCGCTGGCCGTGATGGATGTCTACCGCCGCGAGGACGTCGTGGGCCGGATGGAGCGACTGGGCGAGCGACTGGCCACGGCAGTGCGGTCCGCCGTGGCCGATGCCGGCCTCTCCGACCACATCCAGCTGCGGGGGCGCAGCTCCAACCTCGTATTCGCCACCCTCGACGCGCAGGGCGAGCCCTCCCAGCCCTACCGCACCCTGTTCATGCGCTGCCTGCTCCAGGGCGGCGTCCTCGCACCGTCGTTCGTCGTGAGCGCGGCGTTGTCGGAGGAGGACGTGGACCGTACGGCCGAGGTGGTCGCCGACGCCGCGCAGGTCTATCGTCGCGCGCTGGAGGACGGCGACCCCGGACCCTGGATGGGCGGCCGACCGGTCAAACCGGTCTTCCGGCCCTTCGCCTGACGACACCAAGGAGTCCCGTGCTGGGTTTCACGATCGCGCAGGACCTCGACGTGCTGTGCCTGGGCGCCCACCCGGATGACATCGAAATCGGTTGTGGGGGAACACTTCTCGCACTCGCTGCCACCCACGACATACGGCTCACCAACCTCGTGCTGACGGCGAGCGCGGACCGCGAGCCGGAGGCCAGGAACGCGGCCGAGCTGTTCGTCCCGGGCAGCGAGGTGCAGGTGCACCACCTGCCGGACGGCCGGCTGCCGGCCCACTGGAACGACGTCAAGGAGATCCTCGAAGGCGCGGCCAGGGAGCTGCAGCCCGACCTCATCTTCGCGCCGCGCGAGGGTGACGCCCACCAGGACCACCGGACCGTGGCCGAGCTCGTGACGACGGTCTGGCGGGACTCCCTCGTGCTGYGCTACGAGATCCCGAAGTGGGACGGCGACCGGGCGAGGCCGACGCACTACGTACCCCTCTCCCCCGACCTGGCCCGTCGCAAGCTGGAGCTGCTCGACACCGCCTACCCGTCGCAGCAAGCCCGCGACTGGTGGGACGAGGAGATGTTCCTCGGTCAGCTCCGGTTGCGCGGGATGGAGTGCCGGAGCCGGTATGCCGAGGCGTTCGAGGTCGACAAGGCCGTCGTCTCGCTCTGAGTGGGTCCGGTCGGCGGCCAGCGGCGCGCCCCTGCGCCCGACGGGCGCAGGAGCCCACCGCGTCCCGGCGCCGCTACATCCCGACGCGGGTCCGGACCCGGCTCAGCGACGACCGGGCGCGCCGCACCAGCGACCGCGACGCGTCAGGGTTGACCGGGACGTCGAGCAGCGCGGGCCACAGCACCCGCATCACCATCCGGTTGAGCTGGTAGTCCGGGCCCCGGCGGTACCGGATCGGGGCGGACAGCATCGTCGACAGCAGCTCGCGCGAGTTGAAGGGCGTGAAGCGCTCGTGCACCCCGTCCCACTGGGCCTGCCCGTTCGCGGCCCACCGTCCGATGCGGTGCTCCCAGTACCAGAGGTCGAGCAACTCGACGCCCTCGGTCGTCCGGGCCCGCGCCAGCCAGTCGGCGTTGGCCTCGTCGGCATACTCCAGCTGCCCCATCCGCGAGCGACCCGTCAGGCCTGCACCGTCGGTCGGGACACGCCCACGGCCGTTGTGCCCGAAGCACCGCACGACCTCGCCGCCGTGTCCGCTGATCGACACCAGGCCCTGCGGGAAGCCCCGCCACAGCCCGTCCGCCAGGGCCGCTGCACCACGATGGGCTGGTTGCACGCTCTCGGCGTACCCGTCCCAGAACGCCGGGTCCGGCTCGGGGGCGCAGGGGACGACGTGGTGCGGCTGCCCGGCGAGGTCGAGCAGCTGGCGCGCGACGACGAGGTCCTGGTGCTCGTCCGGCATCGTCGAGGGCTGGAACGTGTAGTAGTAGACGTCCGAGGCGATGTCCCGCGTGGCCGCCATCGCGAACCTGCTGTCGTAGCCGGCGGTGATGGGCAGGGCGAGGTCGAACCGGTGGTGCGCGGCCTTGACGAGCCCGGTCAGCAGGTCCGCGGCACGCTCGGCCACGGCACCCGCGGGCTGCTCCGGCAGCTCATCGACGGGCCAGAACCGCGTGGTCTGCATGCTGTCGAGGTCGAGCACGTGGTTGGGGGTCAGGTGGGCCAGCTCGGCATACGGAGTCCGGTCACCGGGCCAGGCGTACTCGGGATCCTGCGTCACGTAGCTGCTCTCGAGGAACCGGGCCCGGGTGTCCGGGTCGACCTCCAGGCCCAGGGCTCGCGCGAGGACGTGAGCCTGCGAGCCGCAGACCGTGGCGCCGCCGCGCGTGTGGACCACCTCGCGCAGCCCGAGCGGGTCGGTGAGGAGGATGCCGTCCGTGGCGTCCACCGCCACGAGCACCCAGCGTCCACCCCATGCGTGCGTGTGCCGCGGCACGTCCCGGGCGCGACCGGTCTGGTCCGACAGCACGCGCAGCAGGTCGTCGTCCGTGGCGGTCGGCCGGGACGGGTCGACGGCGTAGCCCACCAGGGTCAGCTCGAGGCCGTCCCGGTGCTGCTGCGTCACGCGCAGGTCCGGGTCGACGTGGATCGCCCCGAACCGCGCCAGGGGATGCGTCAGCCATCCCTCCGGCGCGGGCCACTGCCCGGGGAAGAGGACGAACTGCCGGCGGTGCGGCCGGGGCGGCGGTGGAGCTGCCGTCACGAGGGCCGCTCCGCGGTCGAGGTCTCCGCAGCGGCCATCGCGACCCGGGACCCCTGCGCGCCGAGGTCCTCGTGGGTCAGGCCCATCGTGGCCACCAGCTCGTCGTAGTGCCCGGCCAGCACCTCCTGCAACCCCGGCAGCCGCTGCGTGACGGCCTGCCGGGCCGCATCGAGGTCGCCCTCCAGCGCGACCGAGGCGGCCCCGAGGTCGTGTGCCTCGAAGGCGTCGATGTCGAAGCAGTACCGGGACTGGCCGGTGTACTCCATGAGCGCGAAGGTCTTGGGGTGGTAGGCGGTCCCGATGGCGAGCCCACCGAGCAGGTACGGCAGCAGGATGCAGTGGAAGCGCCCGGCCACGACGTAGTCACACCCGGCCAGCGCGCCGAGCAGCTCGTCGACGGTCTCGATCTCGGGACGTTCGATCGAGCCCAGCTGCTCGGCGCTGAGCCGACCCGCGAGCAGGGTCATCACGTCGTCGCAGACGAGCGGGTCGACGTCGGTCTGGGAGTAGAGCAGCACCAGCTGCCGCCCGCTCTCGACCACCCACGCCGCGTAGTCCGCCATCTTCGCGACGTAGGCGGCGTAGCGGTCGTCGTCGAAGGCCGGCCAGTAACGCCGGTCGTAGTAGGGGATCGGGTTGAGCCCGACCCTCAGCGGGGTCGAGCTCGCGTCCCGGTCGCCCGGCGCGGCGCGCCGCAGCTGGTCCGGGAGGGACTCGCGCGGCAGGCTCATGGCGAGGTCGGGCACGACCGTCAGCGGTGCCGGGACGCCGAGGGTCGCGACGAGAGCAGCCGAGGCATCGTCGCGGAAGCTGCGGAAGGCGGCCCACCGCAACGGGATCGAGAGGAGCGGCCGGGAGAGCCGGTGGTCGATCGGACCCGCGCCGACTGCCAGGAAGGCGAAGGGAACTCGCCTCAGCCGCGCGAGCAGGGACCACTTGGCGATGGTGTAGGGGTGGCTCCACGGCCCCTTCCAGTCGTCCGAGACGGGGCCGCTCCCGGCGACCAGGATGAGGTCGACGTCCTCGAGCCACTGGTACGTGCGCCAGAGGAAGGCCGGCTCCGCCACCAGGCCCCGGGCCACCCGGACCGCTCGGCGCCCACCCTTGATCGCCGAGTGCACGACGGTGCCCTCCACGCGGGCCTTGAGCCTGCTGCGCAGGCCCGCCCGCACGCCACCGGTCGCCGGGCCAGCGGGTCCGCCGCCGGACGACGACGACCAGCGCAGCGGCACAGCCGGCATGCCGTGGCGCTGCTCGGTGTCCTCAGGGGACAGCGAGATCCCCACGAGTTGCACCCCGGGGACCCTGGCGCGCAGGTTCGCGGCGATGGCCGACACGACGACGTCGTCGCCGAGGTTGCGCCCGTGGTAGTGCCCCCAGATGGCGACCCGTGGTCCCTGCGTGGCTTCGGTCATGTGCCCCTCGTCTCCGTCCATCGCCTGCCTCACGTCCCCACCTTCGACCGGCGCAGCGCCCCGAGCACGTCGCGCACGGGCTGCGGCCGCCACCACGCGAGCAGTGCCAGCTCGGCCAGGACCGCGGCGGTGACAGCGGTCGCGACCGCGGCCCAGCCGTGTCCCACGGAGTTCACGAGCGGCCACGCGACCGCGACCACGAGGGCAGTCGACGCCATCGCCGGGTACAACGCGGCGACGTACTCGCGCGGCCCGAGGTGGATGAGCCGGCCGGCGATCACCACGCCGATGGGCGCGAGCCCAGCGGCGCACACGGCATACCCGAGCGCGACGCCCACGACACCCCACTGGACCCCGACCACGAAGGAGACCACGAACGCCACGGCCTGCGCCGCCTGCCAGTGGAACGTGAGCTGGGGGCGACCCGCTGCGGTCGTCACGTGGTTCGACAGGCTGAGGACGCTCTGCAGCGCAGTCGTCGGGGCGAGGATGGCCACGAGCAGCGGCAGCTGGCCCCAGCCCTCGCCCACCAACAGGGGCATGAGGACCGCAGACACGACGGCGAGCCCGCTCATGGCCGGCAGCAGCACGAGCCCCACTGCACCGGTGGCACGCAGCAGGATGCGGCGCATCGCGGCCGGGTCGCCCTGGTTCCGTGACAGCGCCGGGTAGATGACCTGTCCCACGGCGTTCTTGACCGAGACGAGGGGGTAGGTGACGGTCCGCTGCCCGAACGAGTAGATGCCGAGCGGGGACAGGCCGAGCACGCGGGAGATGATCGCCTTGTCGGCCTGACCCACGGCGACGAACCAGACGATGTTGGCCAGGAAGATGTTGGTGCTGAAGCGCCAGACCTGGCGCAGCTCGGCCATCGTGCCCAGTCCTGAGGGGCGCCACCCGCTCGCGATCCAGACCGCGATGGTCGAGGCGACGGTGCCCGCGAGGGTGCCACCGGCGATGGCCCAGGGGCCGAAGCCCGGCACGGCCAGGGCGATGCTGACGGCCGCCGTCACGAGCGACTCGAGCACCATGACCGCCGCGGTGGGCACGAACCGCAGGTCCCGCTGCAGCAACGCGTAGTGGACCTGGCCGGCCGCTGCCACGAGGGAGACGACGGCATACAGGCGCAGGATGTTGGCGGTGCCGGGCTGCCCCAGCAGCGAGGTGATCGGGCCCGCCGCGGCGGCGAGGACGAGCGCCATCACCGTCGTCATGCCCATGTTCAGCGAGAAGACGGAGTTGACCATGGCCTCGGTGCGCTCCGCGCGCTGGATCACGGCGGAGCCGGTGCCCAGGTCGCGCAGCTGGTCGAGGAAGACCACGATCACCATCGCCACCGCGATCGCGCCGAAGTCCTCGGGCGTGAGCAGCCGGGCGAGCACGAGGCTCGAGACCAGACGCACCAGCTGCGAGACGATGCGGGAACCACCGGTGACGAAGGTCGCGCGGACCAGCGAGGACGAGTCGTCCCGCCTGGCCGGCGCCGGGCCGCCGGGCTCCGGCGTCCCGCCCGTCCCCGACGTTCCCTCGGCACGGGCCATCGTCAACGCGCGCCCCCTTTCACATTGCAACTCACGGTAGCCACGCACGAGCGCAACCGCGTGGGGTTCCCGGGAACTGCCCAGACCCGCGCGTTCACTCGGTCTCGAGGGAGGACGCAAGGATGCGTGCGCGGCACCGTAAGACGAGCCTGCGAGAGGTGCAAGCACGCATCCTTGTGGCCTTCCCGCCCCGCGAGCCTGCGAGAGGTGCGAGCACGCATCCTTGTGGCCTCCGACGTCCCCAGGGACCGTCAGTACGCTCCCGACCCACGGACGACAGCGCGCGCCGTGCGGAAGAGGATCTGCAGGTCGAGGACCAGGCACCAGTTGTCGACGTACCAGAGGTCGAGGCGCAGGGACTCGTCCCACGAGAGGTTGCTGCGACCACTGACCTGCCACAGCCCCGTGAGGCCCGGCTTGACCCGCAGGCGCCGCACCGCGTCGGGCTCGTAGCCCTCGACCTCGCGCAGCAGCGGCGGCCTCGGCCCGACGAGCGACATCTCGCCACGAGCCACGTTGATGAGCTGCGGCAGCTCGTCGAGGGAGAACCGGCGCAGGATCCGGCCGACGCGAGTCACCCGCGGGTCGTCCTTCATCTTGAAGAGCACGTCGTTCCCGGCGTCACGCTGCAGCGCGGCGAGCTTGTCCTCGGCGTCGACGCACATGGTGCGGAACTTGACCATGAAGAACTCGCGGCCCTGGGCTCCCACGCGCTTCTGCCGGAACAGCACCGGCCCGGACGAGTCGAGACGGATGGCGACGGCGATGAGCAGCATCACGGGCAGCGCGAAGAAGGCGAGCACGAGGGTGAGGCCGCGGTCCACGACACCCTTGACCACGCGACGGCCACCGGACATGACCGGCCGCTCGACGTGCAGCAGCGGCATGCCGGCGGTCGGGCGGATCGAGAGCCTCGGGCCGGCGACACCGAGCAGTCCGGGCGAGATCACGAGGTCGACCTCGCGCTCCTCGAGGGACCAGGCCAGGCGGCGCAGCTCGGGGCCGTGCAGGTCGGGGTCGCTCGACACCGCGACGACCTCGGCATCGAACAGGTCGACTGCAGCCATCGCCTCGTCGGGGTAGCCGAACACCGGGACGCCGTCGACCTCGGTGGGTGAGTCACCGTCGAGGTCGAGGCCGGAGACGCAGGCGGCGACGACGTTGAGCCCCGCCTCAGGCGCGCGCTTCATCTCGCGGATCATGGGCAGGACCGACTTGGCGTTGCCGATGATGACGGTCGGCTGGGTGTCGCGTCCCGAGGAGCGGCGCACGTAGAGGTCGCGGCGCAGCGCGTGCCTGGCCAGCAGCCCCAGGCAGAACAAGAGGGAGGCGCTGACGAACGCGAGCATCCGCGGCACCTCGACGTGCAGTCCGTAGGACAGCAGGGCGATGCTGCCCACGAGACCGAGGGCAGCCCGCATGACGGCGCGGTACTCCTCGGCCCCCGAGCCGAGGTAGCGGCGCTCGTAGCCGTGCAACAGGCTCAGGCCCAGCACCCACAGGAGGGGCAGCAGCGCGAGGACGGCCATCCGCGCCCGCAGCTCGAGGTCGGTGCCGACGAGGGTGACGGCGGTCATGCTCGCGATCGCCCCCACCACGAGATCGAGCGCGATGGCACGACGGCGGTAGCCGACGGCCCAGGTGGAACGGTGCTGCGGGGCGGTGCCCAGCCAGCTGCTGCCCACCGAGTCGCGGGTGCGACGGAGGTACCCGCCCAGCACCCGTGAGGGCAGTTCCTGTGCTTGGCCTGACATCCGATTCTCTCCCCGCGCCGCGTCCGCAAACTCCGTCATGTGCCTGTCCCCCCAACGTGCTCTCAGCAAGGTAGACCCGCGGCGATCGGTCCCCATAGGCCATTTGGTGGAGGATCGGCCTAGACGAAACGGCTTGTGTTACAACGGATTCCGGTGGCTACGACACCCGTCCGACGTACCGTTGCCAACGTGGACTACACCACCTGTCGTAGCCGTCTCCGGCACCTGATGGAGACGCGACCCCCCAGTGAGCACGAGTGGCATCGTTGGCCTGCGTTCGCGTGTCGTCGCCCCTTGCCTCGGATTCCGTCGAGGACGACGCGCCGACGCGTTCGGGCTATCGGAAAAATGATCACTGACTAGTTCCCCGGTTGGGGAACCGCCACGGGGCGAGCGGCGTCAGGCCGGACTATGGAACTTCTGCTGGGCCGCGGTGAGGCCCTGGGTCACGACCATCTCCACTGCGTCGGCCGCGTCGCCGAGCAGGAACGGCAGCTGCTTGCGCTCGACGGTGCCGAAGTCACGCAGCACGAAGTCAGCGGGGTCCATCCGCCCCGGTGGCCTGCCGATGCCGACCCGCACCCGCAGGTAGTCCTTGGTGCCGAGGGCCGACGAGATCGACCGCAGGCCGTTGTGCCCGCCCTCGCCCCCGCCGAGCTTGAGGCGGACGTCGCCGGCCGGGATGTCGAGCTCGTCGTGCGCGACGATCAACCGGTCCGGGCCCACCGAGAAGAACGTCATCAGGGCCTTCACGGGCCCACCCGACTCGTTCATGTAGCAGGAGGGGACGGCCACGACGGCCGCCGGGCCGGGGGCGCCACCGGGCAGCATGCCGATGCGGACCGTCGCGGCGACGGCTCGCGCCTTGTGGGCGGTGAGCTTCACGGACGACCGCTGGGCCAGCTCCTCGACGACCATGGCGCCGACGTTGTGGCGGTTGCCCGCGTACTTCGGCCCGGGGTTGCCCAGACCGACCACCAGCCACGTCCCGTCAGTGCTCACGACGGGCAAGTATGCCGGACCGCCGGTGACCACCCTGGCCCACCCGTCCGCGCGCACGCGGGGACGACACCTCCCCGGGAACGGCGCAAGGCCGGGTCCCGTGTGGGACCCGGCCTTGCGTCATACGAGCGGTGGGACTCAGGCGTCCTCGGACTCGGCCTGCTCGCCCTCGGCGGCAGGCGCCTCGCCCTCGGCAGCCTCGGCCTCGTCGGCCGCGCCGGCCTCCTCGTGCTCGATGCCGGCCTCGGCCTCGGCCTCGGCCATCTCGGCGTCGAGCGCCTCCTGCGAGATCTGGGCGGTGATGTTGACGACGAGGGTGTCGGCGTCGACGACCAGCGTGGAGCCGCCGGGCAGCTCGAGCTCGGACGCCTTGATCTGCGTGCCGGCCTCGAGGCCCTCGACGGAGACGACGACGTTCTCGGGGATGTGGGTGGCCTCGACCTCGAGCTGGATGGTCTGGGCGTCGACCGTGACGACGGTCTCGGGGGCAGCCTCGCCCTCGACGTGGACGGGGACGTCGACGGTGACCTTCTCGCCCTTGCGGACGATGACCAGGTCGACGTGCTCGATGACCGGCTTGATCGGGTCGCGCTGGACGTCCTTGGCCAGGGCCAGCTGCTCGTCGCCGTCGACGACGATGGTCAGCAGGGCGTTGGCGACCTTGAGGGCCATCATGGTGTCGTGGCCCGGCAGGGTGATGTGCACGGGCTCGGCGCCGTGGCCGTACATCACTGCGGGGATCTTGTGGTCACGGCGGATCTTGCGGGCAGCGCCCTTGCCGAACTGCGTTCGCTTCTCAGCGACGAGCTTGTTGTCAGACACGGAAAACTCCTGGCTTCGGGGGGTCTCGAGATGCGGTGGGCCTCGACGCGGGGCGCAGCACGGAGACCACACCGCGTCGAATCACGGACGGTGACGGCTCGCGCCGTGCAGTGTCCCTCGCCGAGGCAACCCCGAGAGTCTAGGCGACGCCCACCGGCAGAGGGAAATCCGCGTCGTCATCGTCGAGCGTGAGCCCTGCCGCGCGGGCGCGGCGCAGCTCGCCGAGACGCACGGCGACGACGCCGAGGACGATGAGCAGCCCGCCGACGAGCTGCATGATGCCGGGCAGCTCGCCGAGCAGCAGCCACGCGAAGAGCACGGCGAAGAGGACCTCGGTGAGACCCACGAAGGATGCCACCGTCGAGCCCAGGATCCGCGCGGCCATGACCCCGATGAGGTATGCCGCCGCGGCGGCGACCACGGCCAGCTCACCGATCGCGACCCACCAGGGCAGGTCGGCGCCAGCGACCCGGACCGGTCCGGTGGCGAACGTCAGCGGGATGATGCCGACGGCCCCGAAGAAGCCGAGGGCGAGCGCGCCGGAGCCCAGACCGAGCCCGGCGAGGGCGACGGGCGGCAAACCGGTGTCCTCGGCGGCGATGACGAAGTACGTCGCGAGACCGACGGCGGCCAACAGCCCCCACAGCACGCCGACGAGGTCGGGGCGGGCCTGGCTGGTGAGGTCGAGCACCAGGGCCAGCCCGAGGATGGCGACCCCGACGCCGACGAGGGTCAGCCGGGGCGGCGCCTGGCGGCTGCGCGCCCAGACGAAGAGCACGACGAGGACGACGCCGAGGTACTCCAGCAGCAGCGCGACGCCGACGGTCAGGCGCTGCACCGCGTAGAAGTAGGCCACCTGACAGCCTGCGACCGCCATGGCGCCGTACGCGAGGACGGGCAGGGCGTTGCGGCGCACGAGGCCCCAGCGACCGCGCAGCGCGACCGCCGTCGGGCCGGCGAGCAACAGGGCCGCGATGCCCACGCGCAACAGGACGATCGCACCCGAGCTCCAGCCCTCGACCAAGAGGGCCTTGGCGAACGGACCGCTGCTCCCGAACGCCGCGGCCGCAGCCACTGCCAGCCACAGACCCAGCCCCGTGGAACGTGTCGTCACCGCCGCACCTCACCCTCGTAACCAGTAAAACGCCTTATACTGGTGACAGTACCGACGCGATCCGTCAGGAGTCAAGATGCTTTTCACCCATGACACGGAAATGGCCCTGCGGGGGGCTGCCGCGCTCATCAACACCGCTGCGACCCTGCCCACCGACACCGACGACCTCACCACCGTCGAGGAGCTCGACCGCTTCGTCGGCGAGTGGGAGTGGACCGGGTCGCACGAGCACGACGGCACCGAGCTCGAGGCGGTCCGCGCCCTGCGCCCGCGCCTGCGCGCCATGTGGGTCGCCGACACCGACGACGCCGTGCCCATGGTCAACGCCCTGCTCGCCGAGGCCCAGGCCGTGCCCCAGCTGGTCCGCCACGGCGAGTGGTCGTGGCACCTGCACGCCACCCCGCCCGACGCCCCCCTGGCGACGCGGATGTCGGTCGAGATGGCGATGGCCCTCGTGGACGTCATCCGCGCCGGTGAGACGTCACGGCTCGGCGTCTGCTCCGCGGACGACTGCGAGGACGTGGTGATCGACCTCAGCAAGAACCGCTCCAAGCGGTACTGCGACGGCGGGTGCGGCAACCGCGCGAACGTCGCGGCCTACCGCGAGCGCAAGGCCGCCACCGCCTGACCGTTTTCCCTCACTTCTGCTAGCAGGGGTTAGGGAAATCTGGACAGGGTGCAAGCTGTCCGGATTCAGGCAACCTCTGCTAGCAGGGGCTAGGTGAATGGCCGGTGGCCCGGTTCAGGCGTGGCCGTCGAACAGGCTGGTCACGGAGCCGTCCTCGAAGACCTCCTGGATCGCCCGGCTGATCAGCGGGGCGATGGACAGGACGGTGAGCTTGTCGAACTGCTTGGACTCGTCGATCGGCAGGGTGTTCGTGACGATGACCTCGTCGGCCGCGCACTCGTCGAGCCGCTTGACGGCCGGGCCGGACAGGATCGCGTGCGTCGCGGCGATGACGACCCCCGCCGCCCCGTCGGCCATGAGCGCGTCGGCGGCCTTGGTGATCGTGCCGCCGGTGTCGATCATGTCGTCGACCAGCACGCAGATCCGGCCCTTGACCTCGCCGACCACGCGGTTGGCGACCGTCTCGTTGGGCCGGTTGATGTCGCGGGTCTTGTGGATGAACGCCAGGGGCGCGCCACCCAGCCGCTCGGACCACTGCTCGGCGACCTTGATGCGTCCGGCGTCGGGAGAGACCACCGCGAGCTTCTCGTGGCCGTACTTGGTGCGGACGTACTCCGACAGGATCGGCAGGGCCATGAGGTGGTCGACCGGCCCGTCGAAGAAGCCCTGGATCTGGGACGTGTGCAGGTCGACCGCCATCAGCCGGTTGGCGCCCGCGGTCTTGAACAGGTCGGCCATCAGCCGCGCCGAGATCGGCTCGCGGCCGCGGTGCTTCTTGTCCTGGCGGGCATAGCCGTAGAACGGCAGCACCACCGTGATCCGCTTGGCGGAGGCACGCTTGAGCGCGTCGATCATGATGAGCTGCTCCATGATCGCCTCGTTGAGGGGCGTGCTGTGGCTCTGGATGACGAAGGCGTCCGAGCCGCGCACGGACTCCTCGTAGCGCACGTAGATCTCGCCGTTGGCGAAGTCGTAGGCGCTCGTGGGCACGAGCTCGGTGCCGAGCAGCTTGGTGACCTCGGCGGCGAGACCGGGGTGTGCCCGCCCGGAGAAGACCATGAGGTTCTTCTCGGTCATCTTCAGGATGCCGGTCACGACTGCGCCTGCCCTTCGGTGGTGTCGTCCGTATGCCGGGTGCGAGCGGCGTCCTCGGCCGCCTGGGCGGTCTTCGTGCCGGCTCGGGCGCGGGCGACCCAGCCGTCGATGTTGCGCTGGCGGCCGCGGGCGACCGCGATCTGCCCCGGCTCGACGTCGGCGGTCACGGCGGAGCCGGCCCCGACATAGGCGCCATCGGCGACGGTGACCGGGGCGATGAGCACCGTGTCGGACCCGATGAAGCTGTGCTTGCCGATCACGGTCGGGTGCTTGGCGACCCCGTCGTAGTTGGCGAAGATCGTGCCCGCCCCGATGTTGGCGCCCTCGCCGATCGTGGCGTCTCCGGCATACGTGAGGTGCGGGACCTTGGCCCCGGGGCCGATCTTGGCGTTCTTGGTCTCCACGAAGCCACCGATCTTGCCCTTGGCGCCCAGCTCGGTGCCCGGCCGCAGGTAGGAGAACGGCCCGACCTTGGCCTCGGCACCGATCACGGCCAGCTTGGCCTCGGTGCGCTTGACCTCGGCGCCGTCGCCGACCTCGGTGTCGGTCAGGGTCGTGTCGGGCCCGATGACGGCCCCCGACCCGATCGTCGTCGCTCCGACGAGCTGGGTGCCCGGCAGCAGCAGGGTGTCGCGACCGATGGTCACGTCGGCGTCGATCCACGTCGTGTCGGGGTCGACGATGGTGACGCCCTCGCGCATCCAGCGCTCGGTCGTGCGCCGGTTGAGCTCCTTGCCCAGCCGAGCGAGCTGGACGCGGTCGTTGACGCCCTCGGTCTGCCAGAGGTCGTCGACCACGTGGGCACTGACCCGGCCGCCCCAGGTGCGGGCGATGGCGAGGACGTCGGTGAGGTACTTCTCGCCCTGGGCGTTGTCGGTGCCCACCTCGCCCAGCGCGGCGGTGAGGACCGCCGCGTCGAAGGCGTAGATGCCGGAGTTGATCTCGGTGATGTCGCGCTGCTCGTCGGTGGCGTCCTTCTGCTCGACGATGCCCGCGACGCCACCGTCGGCGTCACGCAGGATGCGGCCGTAGCCGGTGGGGTCGTCGAGGTGCGCCGTGATCACGGTGACCGCGCTCTGGCTGGCGGCGTGCGCCTCGACCAGCGCGTGCAGGGTCTCGCCCTCGAGCAGCGGCACGTCGCCGTAGGTGACGAGGATGGTGCCCTCGAGACCCGGCGGGAGGGCCTCCAGCGCGCACTCGGTGGCACGACCGGTGCCCTTGACCTCGTCCTGGTCGGCGATGACGGCCTTCGGGTCGACCTCGGCCACATGGGCAGCGACGAGGTCACGCTCGTGCCGGACGACCACGGCCAGGTGCTCGGGGCTGGTGGCGCGGGCCGCAGCGATCGCGTGGCCGACGAGGGTGCGACCCCCGATCCGGTGCAGGACCTTGGGGGTCGCGGACTTCATCCGGGTGCCCTCACCGGCAGCGAGGACGATGACGGCCGCGAGGCGCGGCTGGCCGTTCGGGGTGTTCACGCGCGTGGACTCCAGCGATCTGGTCGGGTGCGACGGGACGGCGTCATGCTACCCGCCGGTCCGCACTGCTCCCCGACGGCCGCTGGGCCCCGGTGGCACCCAGCGGCACGAAGGTCCGTCGTGAGCGGTCAGGGCAACGGCGTCGTCTGGTCCGTGGCGAGCTCGGCGGCACTCAGGGCTCGGTTGTAGACCCGGACCTCGTCCAGGGTGCCGGTGAACCACTCGTTGAAGACCGTGTTGCCGCCGATCCTCAGCGGCTGGCCCGACGTCGCCAGCTTCCCGGACCGGGCCACGGCCGCCACCTGCGTCCCGTTCACGTACAGGCGGTGGGTCGTCCCGTCATACGTCGTGGCCACGTGGCTCCAGACCCCGGCTGGCAGAGCACTGGGACCCGTGAGTGAGACGTCGGTCTTGAGCCTCAGGTAGGAGCCGGGACGGCCGCTGGAGTCACTGGCGTAGAGGGAGTAGGCCCGCCCCTTCGGCCGTTCCTTCACGAGGATGGACCGCCAGCCCGTGGTGACGGTGGGATTGACCCACGCCTCGAGCGTCATCCCGGCGCTCAGCGCCAGGCTCGACGTGCCGGCCACGTCCACCCGGTCGTTGACGCCGTCGAACTGCAGACCTGCCCCGTAGCGCCCAGTCGGGGTCCACGTGGCGCCGTTCAGCACGCCCGTGTTCCCCATCCCCGAGGAGTCAGCTGCCGAGGTGCCGGTTGCGGCGTTGAAGCCCCATGCCCCCACGAGTCCCGCCGGCGGGGGCGCTGCGTTCTGGACCGTCACGGCGACACCGGCGGCCGTCGTCGTGTTCCCCGCCGCGTCGCGCGCCACCGCACTGAGCGTGTGCGCCCCGTTGGCCGAGGAGGTGGTGTTCCACACGGTGGTGAACGGGGCGAGCGTGTCGGGCGTGCCGAGGTTGGTGCCGTCGAGCAGGAACTGCACGGACTGCACCGACGTGTTGTCGTCAGCGGTGGCAGCCACCGTGACGGAGCCGGCGACCGTGGCCCCGGCCGAGGGGGACGTCAGCGTGACGCTTGGTGCGACGGAGTCGCCGTCGAAGGGCCGGATCCGGATGGCGCTGACCGCGTTGTCGAACCCTGCAGGCAGGGAGGTCGGGGCACCGGGCAGCATCGTCGTGCAGGCGGTCATCGCGTCGTCGGTGCAGATCGTGGCGCTCCAGCCGCGGGCGACGTCGATCGAGCTCGCCTGGTCGTTGCCCACGGAGGCGAGGCTGCCCCGCGACGCCTGCCACGTACCGGGCTCGAGCTGCTGGCCGACGCCCGAGCCGTTGACGCCGCCGTAGACGACGGCGGCCGGGCTGCCGGACCTGGTTCCGCCACCCTGGTAGCCACCGGCCTGCGGAGACACCACCGGGACGATCGGGGCGACGGCGGGGACCCCGTCACTGTCGATGAGGAACAACATGTAGTAGCCGGGAGGGGCCTCCGCCGGGTTCACGGGCGACGTCAGGGTCAGCACGTCGTTCGCCCGCGTGAACGAGAGCGGGATGTACCGCTGGCCCTGGTCCTCGGAGTGGGTCGGTGCGCCGAGCCGGATGAGACCGGCCTTGACGATCCTCGCGGCATCGGGCGAGGTGACCTGGAACGGCTGGTCGATGGTGATCTGGGACGGCGCCGCCGAGATCACGGGCCGGGGAGCCAGCGCACCACTGCCGTCCTTGGCGAACAGGTAGGGGGGCGTGAAGACCTCGGTGTCCTTGCGCAGGTATCCCGCCGCCTGGCACGACCCGCAGATCCCTCCGCCGCCGGTCAGGACCCTGCCGTCCGGCAGGAGCATCGCGATGGAGTGGTACTGCCGGACCACGGCGGCGCTCGCCAGGGTGGTCCAGGTGTTCGTGGACGGGACGTAGCGCTCGGCGGAGTACACCGCGTTGCCGAGGCTGATGAGCCCGTCCCCCGTCACGGACTGCCCGCCCGTGGCGAGCAGGGAGCCGTCCGCCAGGATCGTGAGGTTGTGCTGTCGGCGGCGGTTGGCCATCGGGGCCGCACTCTGCGTCACCAGCGAACCACCACGGGCGTCGACGATGACGTTCGAGTTGTGCGGAACGGCCACGCCGCCCACCGTCGTCGAGCCGCCTCCGGACACCAGGGTCAGGCCGGGCTCATAGGTCGCGTAGCTGCCGTAGCTCCGGTCGATGCCGTCGCGCGAGACGGCCGCCTCCATGGCCCCGGAGCCGCTCCAGTCGAGTCGTCGGATGCCGTTGGCGGTGCCCGAGAGCTGGACGCGTCCGTCCTGGCCGCTCTGGATGAACGGGTAGACCCTCGTCGAGGGGTCGGTGATCCCGGGCAGTGTCCGGATCGAGCCATCCACCCCTCGGATCTCCGCGACCGTGGGACCGCCGGCCGCGATCAGCGCCTGCCCGTCCATGAGGGCGGCGACCGAGGGATACCAGCGCTCTCCCGTCATGTCGGGCCCTCGGATCCAGGTCAGCGTCTGCCAGTCGAAGATGTGCGTGAGGCGGATGCCGTTCAGGCTCTGGTCCTTGTTACCTCCAGCCACGAAGACGCGCCCGTCCGCGAGCTGGACGAAACCAGCGCAGAAGATGTTGGCGCCCTGCACGTCGATACGCGTCGAGACCCCGGTAGCCGGGTCCCACACGGCTGCCCGGGTGAAGCTCTGGTCGGGATAGGACTCCGTGGCGTTGTCGCCGACCGAGTCCCACATCAGCACCTTGCCGTTCGGCAGCAGCGCCGTGAAGACCGGCACGACGGCCGATGGCGTCACGGGCCCCCAGGATCCCGAGACCTCGGAGCCTGCGGCCACGGCGGTGGCTGCCTGGCGTGCCGCCGGGCCCGACTTCGGGCGAAGTCCGACGGACGGGTCCGCTTGTCGCTCCAGCTCTTCCACGGAGACGCCCACGAGGTCGGTGTGGGCGTGCTCGAGTGCGTGGTCGTCAGCGTGGGGCTCGGCGACGGCTGCGACCTGCGGGGCAGCGACGCCGTCAGCCACACCGGCGGCGAGGGTACCCGTGAGGGCGAGCGCTGCGATGACGGCGACTCGCGCCGATCGGGTCGATGAGCGGTGGTGCGAGACTCGCATGGCTCCCCCTCGGGCGAGGCGGACCGTCAGCGGTCCGAACTGCAACGTAGTCGCGCTTTTCCTTTCCCAGCAATGGAATTCGCAAAATCTCTTCCTCAAGCAGGCAAAGTTCATCCCGTTGACGGGGCAACCCGTCCCGCCGTTGGTGGGCGGGCCCTACGCCATCGGAATGAGTCGGCTCCCGGCCACAGGGGTGGCCTCGGTCATGGCTCCCGGGACGTGTCGAGCTCGAGTTCCAACCACGTCGCCAGATCAGCGATCTCGCGGTCGACGGCACCTCGCAGGCTCGCGCTGAACGGGACGTCCTCGTGGACGGCATTGACCCGCAGGACGCCGGCCCGCTGGTCGGCCGTGGCGTCGAGCTTTCCGACCAGCCGGTCGCCGTGCAGGATCGGCAGGGCGAAGTAGCCCCACCGGCGGCTGGCCGCGGGTTTGTACATCTCGAGCTGGTAGTCGTAGTCGAAGATCTCGGTCATCCGCTTGCGGTCGAAGACGAGGCGGTCGAGAGGTGACAGCAGGGCCACGCGTCCCCGCCACGGCTCACCGAGCCGGTCGAGCTGTCCGGGGTCCACCCGCCAGGTGCCCCTGATGCCGTCGATGACGGCCTCCTGCCCCACGGTGCCCACGTCGAGCGGTTCACCGGGCGACTCCACGGTCCTGGACCGTGCGAGACCGAGGGAGGCCAGCCGTCGCTCGGCGCGGCGGGTCAGCGCCTCGTCGAGCGGTATGCCGGCGTCGCGCGGGTAGATGCGCTCGGCCAGGTCCCACTGCCGCTCACGGCTCTCGCGTGAGGACACGGCGACCTCGCCACGCTGCTCCATGAAGTCGAGCAGCCGGACGACGTTCTTGTTGTTGGTCCAGCCTGACGACCGCCAGGGGACGGCACAGGTGTCGGGCAGTGCTCGCGCGGGCAGGGGCCCCTCGGACTCGAGCTGCGCGAGGATGTCGAGCCGGCAGGCACCGTTGGCCTCGACCCAGTCGAGGAGGTCCTCCTGCCAGTCGCGCAGTGGCTCCGGACCCGGCCACGCCCTCATCTCCGCCCGGAACAGGGCGATGTCCTCGGCCGGCCGCAGCAGGCCGCGGAGCTCGACGAGCTCCCGCGACTCGAGCAGGTCGTCGACGTCGGCGGGCGAGTAGGACGAGCCGAGGCGGCTCCACAGGACCAGGTCGACATTCGGCGCGACGGCGGCCGTGAGGTCGACCTGCAGGAAGGTCAGGTGCCGGACGACCTCCAGCACGTCGGTGGGTCGTCGGGCATCGAGCAGCTGTGCCCGCACCGCGATCCGCCGCGCGTCCCGACGCGAGAGCTCGTGCACCATGCCCCGACCGTAGACGGGGGCACCGACTCGGGCACGCCATGCGGCGCGGGGCGACCACGCGGCATACCCGTCCTCGTAGGCAGGGCGCAGGGTCACCACAGGTTCGGCACAGGCGCCCTCACCACGCTCTTCCCATCCGGTCGGCCACTGCGCCGGCACACCGACACCAAGGAGCCATCATGGCCAACAACAAGATCATCACCGGCGCCTGCGCCGTCGTCGCGGCGGTGGGGCTCGTCGCGACCGGCGCCGCCCTGTCCAACGCGGCGACGTCCGCCCCGTCGGCCGCCTCCAGCTACCCGGGCGCGTCGAGCGGTCCGGACGGCTCGGCCAACCCGAACAACGACACTCCTGTCACCGGTACCGATCTGAGCAACGTGAAGGCCGCCGTCAAGGCCAAGGACTCCACCGTCACCGTCACCTCGGTCCGCAAGGACCCCGACGGCTCGTACGACGTCTTCGGCACCAAGGCCGGCGCCAACGTCATGCTCGAGGTGAGCAAGGACCTCAAGACCATCACCACCAACACCGGCGGTGGACGTGGCGGCCACGGCCCCGGCGGCGGGGGCGGCAGCAACGACACCCCGGTCACCGGCACCGAGCTCACCACGGTCACGGCCGCCGTCAAGGCCAAGGACTCCACCGTCACCGTCACCTCGGTCCGCAAGGACCCCGACGGCTCGTACGACGTCCTCGGCACCAAGGCCGGCGCCAACGTCATGCTCGAGGTGAGCAAGGACCTCAAGACCATCACCACCAACACCGGTGGTGGCCCGCGGGGCTGACGACCCCACGCGGCACACCCGCACCTCGGCTCCGCCCCCGGACAGGACCCGCCCCACGGGTGGGTCCTGTCCGGGGCTGCGGGACGTGCCGCCCGGGCTGGACGTTCAGATGGCCGCGCTGGGCGTGAACGCCGGGCCGGTGGACTGCACGGCAGCCTTCTCCTCGGACGGCATCAGGATCCACAGCAGGGGGTAGACGAGGATCTGGCTGCCGGGGACGACCATGAGGACCAGGACGAAGAGGAGGCGGGCAGGCCAGGGAGCGATGCCGAAGCGGCGACCGAGCCCGGCAACGACGCCACCCAGGACGCGCTCGTCCCGCGGTCGGACGAGGCCCTGCTGGGCAAAGCTCTGGTGGAGATCGTTCATGGGTGGAGCACTTCCTTCGGGTCGGCGCCAGGGTCCTTCCCTGACACCTCCACGGTGCGGCTCGAGGTGCCGACGCGACCATCCGGCTCAGCCCTGACCGGCCCCCGGTCTCCCCCGGCCCCCCTCAGGGGCGCCCTCGGGGGCGAGGTCGGGGGTCGCTCCGCCCAGCTGGCTCCCCGGGTAGGAATCGAACCTACGTCGCTTGTCCTGATTCAAAGTCAGGCGGGCCCTACCAGCAGACCAACCGGGGAACGCCCGTACGCGGCACACGCCACGACGGGGACCCGCCAAGGGTAGCCAAGCGGGGCGGCACGCCGTGCACGCCACGTGCGGCGTCAACCCGTGACACCTACGGGAACGTAGGTTACGGTTGCGTAAGTTGAGGCGCAGCGAGGCGCCGACAGCACACGGAAGGTCCCGCCCATGTCCACAGCGGCCCCCACTTCCCGCACCGCAGAGCCGACCACGACGGAGGCCGGTGCCCCCGAGGACGTGGCCCCCGAGCGCAAGCGCACCGGCGAGCAGGTCACCCTCGCCCTGTTCATCGCCATCCCCTTCCTGGCCCTGCTCGCGGCCGTCCCGGTCGCCTGGGGGTGGGGCCTCGGGTGGCGCGACGTCGTGATCGCCCTGGTGATGTACGCGGTCTCCGGCCACGGCATCACGGTCGGCTTCCACCGGTACTTCACCCATGGCTCGTTCAAGGCGAGGCGCGGCCTCAAGGTCGCCCTGGCCGTGGCAGGGTCGCTGGCGATCCAGGGCCCGGTCGTCCGGTGGGTTGCCGACCACCGCCGCCACCATGCGTTCTCCGACCGCGAGGGCGACCCCCACAGCCCGTGGCGCTACGGCGAGACCGTGCCCGCGCTCATCAAGGGACTCTGGTGGGCCCACACCGGATGGCTCTTCGACGTGGAGCAGACCCCGCGCACCAAGTACGCGCCAGACCTGTTGTCGGACAGGGACATCCAGCGCGTCGACAAGGCCTTCCCGCTGCTCGTCGCTGCCTCGATGCTCACCCCTGCGATCGTCGGCGGCATCTGGTCGATGAGCTGGACCGGCGCCCTCACCGCCTTCTTCTGGGCATCGCTCGTGCGCGTCTCGCTGCTGCACCACGTGACCTGGTCGATCAACTCGATCTGCCACGCGATGGGCGAGCGCCCGTTCAGGAGCCGCGACCGTTCCGGCAACGTGTGGTGGCTGGCCGTCCTCTCGATGGGCGAGTCGTGGCACAACCTGCACCACGCCGACCCGACCTGTGCCCGCCACGGCGTCGAGAAGGGTCAGGTCGACTCGAGCGCCCGCATCATCTGGGCGCTGGAGAGGCTCGGCTGGGCCCACGACGTGCGCTGGCCGACGAGCAAGCGGATCGACGCGCGCCGGCTCGCCACCTGACCGCGGGCGAGCGCGCGAGGTGAGCCCCGGCACATCCAGCACTGGCCGTCGCCTGCCAGACGCGACCCAGCAGGCATGATGGAACGCGTGACCGACGCCCACGACAAGACCTCGACCCCGAGCTCCCGCTCCCGCATGACCGGCAAGCAACGCCGCGAGCAGCTCATCGAGGTTGGGCGAAAGCTGTTTGCCGACAAGGGTTTCGAGGGCACGACGGTCGAGGAGATCGCAGCCAAGGCGAGTGTGTCCAAACCGGTCGTCTACGAGCACTTCGGCGGCAAGGAGGGCCTGTATGCCGTCGTGGTCGACCGCGAGATCGCCGCGCTGCTCGGGGGCATCACCGGTGCGCTGAGCGCCGAGCACGGCAGCCGCGAGACGCTGGAGCGCGCCGCGGGGGCGCTCCTGGACTACATCGAGTCCAACACCGACGGCTTCCGCATCCTCGTGCGCGACAGTCCGGCCGGTCAGTCCACGGGGTCGTTCGCCAGCCTCATCTCTGACGTGGCGAGCCAGGTCGAGCACATCCTCGCGGCCGAGTTCAAGCGTCGGCGGCTCGACCCCAAGACCGCGCCGCTCTATGCGCAGATGCTCGTCGGCATGGTCGCCCTGACGGGCCAGTGGTGGCTCGACTCACGCAAGATGAAGAAGGCCGACGTCGCCGCCCATCTGGTCAACCTCGCCTGGAACGGCCTGGCTGGGCTCGAGAACAAACCGAGGCTGATCTCCGGGCGCTAGCGGGTCTAGCCTGACGGCGTGCGCTCCTTCCTGGTCACCGACGCCATCCGCGACTACGCCGCCGCCCACAGCTCCTGGCCCGCCGACGCGGCGGTCCGCGACCTGCAGACGAGGACGCGAGCACTCGGTGGCCCGTCCGGCATGCAGATCGCCGACGACCAGGGCCAGCTGCTCACCCTGCTCACGCGGCTGGTCGGGGCGCGGTCCGCGGTGGAGGTGGGGACCTTCACCGGCTACTCGAGCCTGTGCATCGCCCGAGGGCTGGCCGACGGCGGCCGCCTCGTGTGCTGCGACATCAGCGAGGAGTGGACGGCGATCGGTCGTGACGCCTGGGCGGCCGCGGGGGTGGACGACCGGATCGACCTGCGGATCGCGCCGGCGCTCGAGACCCTCCGGGCCCTGCCGGACGAGGCCACCATCGACCTGGTCTTCATCGACGCCGACAAGGGCGGCTACATCGGCTACTGGGACGAGCTCGTCCCCCGCGTGCGTCCCGGCGGCCTGCTGCTGGCCGACAACGTGCTGTGGAGCGGCGAGATCATCGAGGACGCCGGCGACGACGCGAACCTCGCCGCGCTGCAGGCCTTCAACGACCACGTCGCCGCAGACGACCGCGTCGAGGTCGCGGTCCTCACCGCCTTCGACGGGCTCACCATCGCGCGCCGGCTGTGACGCTCGGGCGCCCGCCGCTCAGGCCCGGTCGGCGCGGTGCCCCACTGCGAAGATGCGCCGGAACGCGAAGATGACCCCCACCGACGTGCGTGGGTATGCCGTGCGCAGCCGAGCGTCGTAGTCCGCCAGGAAGGCGTCGCGCCCGGCCTCGTCCGGCAGGGCCTCGAGCACCGGACGCAGGCCGGTCCCCCGCACCCACTCGAGCACCGGGTTGGCCTGCCGGCCGTCGGGATCGAGGACGTGCTGGTACGTCGTCTCCCAGGCGTCGACCTCCAGCCCCGCAGCAGCGAGGAGCTCGACGTACTCCGCCGGTCTGGCGACGGCGAGGCGGTCGAGGGCGGGGGCGAGCCGGTCGGCGGCGGGGTGGTCGGCCGCCACGGCGCGCATCAGGGCATGGGAGGGGGCGTCGAGGTTTCCGGGGACCTGCAGGGCCAGCCAGCCACCGGGCGCCAGCGCTCCGGCCCACTCGCGCAGGAGCCGGTCGTGGCCGGGCACCCACTGGAGGGTGGCGTTCGTGACGATGACGTCTGGAGGTGCGTCGAGCGAAGCGAGGTCCCAGTCGGCAACGTCGGCCTCGACCCACTCGACCCGCTCGTCTGTGTCGAGCGAGCGCGCCGCGTCGAGCATCTGCGGGGAGTGGTCGACGCCGACGACTCGCGCGCCGGGCCACCGCTCGGCCAGCGACAGCGTGAGCGGCCCGTTGCCGCAGCCGAGGTCCACGACGAGTCGCGGGTCCGCCGCGCCGACCCTCGCCATCAGGTCGCCGAACGGGCGCGACCGGTGATCGGAGAACTTGGCGTACTGCTGCGGGTCCCACGTGGTGCTCATCGCGTCTCCTGAGGTCCAGTTATCTTGATATCAAGATACTTGATGGAAGGTACACTCGCCGCCATGAGTGCGCAAGGGCTCGACACGCCCCGATCGGGTGCCGGCGACGACGTCGACCACATCGTCGACGCCTGGCGCCGCGAGCGACCCGACCTCGACGTCGCCCCGCTGCACGTCTTCTCGCGGGTGTCGCGGCTGGCCCGGCGCCTCGACCTCGACCGCACGCGTGCCTTCGCCAGCCACCAGCTCGAGGGGTGGGAGTTCGACGTGCTGTCGGCGCTGCGTCGTGCCGGGGCGCCGTACGAGCTCTCCCCCGGGCAGCTGATCCGGCAGACCCTGGTGACCAGCGGCACGATGACCAACCGCGTCGACCGGCTCGAGCGGCGCGGGCTCGTCGAGCGCAGCCCCAGCCCCAGCGACCGTCGCGGCGTGATCGTCCGGCTCACCCCGGACGGCGCCGAGACCGTCGACGCCGCGATGGCCGACCTGCTCGACCGCGAGCGCACCCTGCTGGCCGAGCTCGATGGCGAGGACCGCGACCACCTGGCCGCCACACTGCGCCAGCTGCTCTCGCCCTTCGAGGCCTGACGCGCGCCGACCGCTGCCGTCAGCCGACGATCTCGGCGGCGGCCAGCCACGCGAGCTCGAGCGTCTCGCGCTCGTCGACGATCTGCCGGAGCTGGCCGTTGAGCTCGAGCACTTTCGCGTGGTCGGTGGCCGACTCGGCCATGGCGGTGTGGATCCGCTCCTCCTTGGCCGCGAGGCGGGCGAGCTGCTTCTCGACGCGCGCCATGTCCTTGCGCGCCTCCCGCAGCTCCGCGGGCGAGGCCGTGGCCGCACCAGCACCGTCCCCTGCCCCAGCGCCACCAGCCCCATCACCAGCCGGGGCCCCACCGGCCACCGTGGCCGGGGCAGGCCGCGCCGCCGCCAGAGCCGGCGCCTGCGCGTGGCGCAGCTCGAGGTACTGCTCGACCCCACCGGGCAGCTCGCGCACCCGACCGTCGCCGAGCAGCGCCACCTGGCGGTCGCACACCCGCTCCAGCAGGTACCGGTCGTGCGACACCACGAGCAGCGTCCCGGCCCAGCCGTCGAGCACGTCCTCGAGCGAGGTCAGCGTCTCGATGTCGAGGTCGTTCGTCGGCTCGTCGAGCAGCAGGACGTTGGGCTCGTCCATCAGCAACCGGGTCAGCTGCAGCCGTCGCCGCTCGCCACCGGACAGGTCCGACACGCGGGTCTGCTGGCGACCGCCGGTGAACCCCAACCGCTGCGCCAGCTGCGACGCGCTGATCTCCTTGCGCCCCAACCGGATGTACTTGCGGACGTCCTCGATCGCCTCGATGACGCGCCAGTCGGCATACCGTTCCAGCTCACGCACCTCCTGCGTGAGGTAGGCGAGGCGGACCGTCACCCCCTCCTTGCGCTTGCCCGACGACAGGGGCACGAGGCCCGCGACGGCACGCAGGAGAGTCGACTTGCCGGCACCGTTGACACCGACGACACCGATCCGGTCGCCGGGCGCGAGGTGCCAGGTGATCCGGTCGAGCAGCAGCCGGTCGCCCAGCGACACCGAGGCGTCGAGCAGGTCGACGACGTCCTTGCCGAGCCGGCTGGTGGCGAACCCCACGAGCTCGACGTCGTCGCGCGGAGGCGGCTCGTCGGCGATGAGGGCGTTGGCTGCGTCGATGCGGAACTTGGGCTTCGAGGTGCGGGCGGGTGGACCCCGCCGCAGCCAGGCCAGCTCCTTGCGCAGCAGGTTGTCGCGCCGTTCGGCGGTCACCGCCGCCATCCGCTCGCGCTCAGCCTTGGCGAGGACGTATGCCGCGTAGCCACCTTCGAAGGCGTTCACCTGGCCGTCGACGACCTCCCACGTCGCCGTGGCGATGGCGTCCAGGAACCAGCGGTCGTGGGTGATCGCGACCACCGCGTTGTCGGGGCGGGCGCGGTGGCGCACCAGGTGCTCGGCCAGCCAGGCCACGCCCTCGACGTCGAGGTGGTTGGTGGGCTCGTCGAGGAACAGCACCGTCGGGTCCTGCACCAGCAGCCGCGCCAGCGCGAGGCGACGGCGCTCGCCGCCGGACAGCGGGCCGATCGTGGCGTCGAGCCCGCCGACGGCCTCGGCGCCGATGCCGCCGAGCAGGCCGGTGAGGACGTCGCGGATCCGCGGGTCGCCCGCCCAGACGTGCTCAGGGAGGTCGCCGAGCACGACCTCGTGCACGGTCGCCGCAGGGTCGAGCACGTCCTCCTGGGCGAGCACCCCGACGCTGGACAGCCCCGACCGCGTCACGCGGCCGGAGTCCACGTCCCGCAGGCCGGCGAGGACCCGCAGCAGGGTCGTCTTGCCACCACCGTTGCGGCCCACGACGCCGATGCGGTCGCCCCCGAGCACCCCGAGGGAGATCGCGTCGAGCACCTGTGCGGTGCCAAGCGCGAGTGACGCGCGCTCGACGGAGATGAGATTGACCATCGGAGTCGGCTAACCCGCCCTGGCGCTGCTGACGACGTGCGCCCCGTGGGCGGGGCCGGTGGCTCGCCGGACGTCCTGCACGGCTCCCGACGCGGTGAGCGAGACGGCGAGGTCGATGGCCGCCTCATTGTCCTCGGCGAGGAACGCCACCGTCGGGCCCGACCCGGAGACGATCCCCCCGAGCGCGCCGAACTCCAGACCCGCGTCGAGGACGTCCCCGAGGGCCGGCATGAGCGAGATCGCCGCGGCCTGCAGGTCGTTGGTGAGGGCAGCCCCGAGGGCCCGTGCGTCGCCGGACCGCAGCGCGGTCATCATCTCCGCGCTCGGTGAGGGGTCGGGAACCGGGCGCGTGCCCCGCAGCCGGTCGCACTCGGCATACACGGCAGGCGTCGAGAGGCCACCCTCGCTGAGCGCGAACACCCAGTGGTAGCTGCCCCGGGCGAGCACCGGCGCCAGGACCTCGCCCCGCCCCGAACCCATGGAGGTGCCGCCCCCGAGGAGGAACGGCACGTCGCTGCCGAGGACCGCGGCGATCTCCTGGAGGTCGGTGCGCGACATGGCGAGGCCCCACAGCGCGTCGCAGGCGACGAGGGTGGCGGCCGCATCGGCCGAGCCGCCCGCCATGCCGCCTGCCACGGGGATGTCCTTGCGGATCGTGATGTGGACGCGCTCGTCGACGCGCCCCACCTCGGCAATGGCCTGGGCCGCCTTGGTCGCGAGGTTGCTGCCGTCGGTCGGCACCCCCAGCGCCTGCGGGCCGCTCACGCTGATGCCCCACTCGGGTGCCGGCGTCACGGTCACCTCGTCGAACAGGCTCACCGCGTGGAAGATCGTCGACAGCGGGTGGTAGCCGTCGGGTCGAGGCGCCCCCACCAGCAGCTCGAGGTTGACCTTGGCCGGGACCCGCACCGTCGTCGACGACGGTGTGAAGGCGGCAGAGGTCATGGCCGCAACCCTAACGGGGGTCGGGCGGCTGTGCGGACCGGCGACCGTGGCCACATCTGCACACAACCTTCACACGATCCTCGCCACTCCCGCGCAGGGACTCTCCTACCCTCGAAGGGTGAGCAACCAGCCCAGGATCCTGGTCGTCGAGGACGAGCGGACGATCGCCGACGCGATCGCCGCCCGCCTCGTCGCGGAGGGCTTCGCCGTCGAGCAGGTGCACGACGGCCTCGTCGCACTCGACCGTGCCGCGGCGTGGGACCCCGAGCTCGTCGTGCTGGACGTGATGCTCCCGGGCCTGGACGGCCATGAGGTATGCCGTCGGCTCCAGGCCACACGACCGGTGCCCGTGCTCATGCTCACCGCCCGTGACGACGAGACCGACCTGTTGGTGGGACTCGGGATCGGGGCCGACGACTACATGACCAAGCCGTTCTCGATGCGCGAGCTCGTGGCCCGGATCCGCGCGCTGCTGCGACGGGTCGAGCGTGCCGCGAGCGGCGCGGGCGGCCCGGGCGGCGCCGGTGGCCCGGCCGGCTCCACGGCGGACGTCACGATCAACGGGTTGCGGATCGACGGCGACCAGCGCCGGGTGTGGACCCAGCAGGACGAGGTCCACCTGACGCCGACCGAGTTCGACCTGCTGGCCTGCCTGGCCGCACGTCCCGGCACGGTGCTCACGCGCGAGACGCTGCTCGCCGAGGTGTGGGGCTGGGCCGACGCCTCCGGCACCCGCACGGTCGACAGCCACGTGCGCTCGCTGCGCCGCAAGCTCGGGTCCCACCTGCTGCGCACCGTGCACGGCGTCGGCTACGCGCTGGAGCCGGGCAGATGAGGTACGACTGGCGTCCGCTGGACTCGGTGCGGTCGATCAAGACCAAGCTGGGCCTGCTCGTCGCGGTCACCATCGGGGTGGCCTCGTTGCTGGCGGTCCTCGCCACCCGCGCAGGCCTCTCGCCCTGGGCGACCGTGCCGGTGGCGGTGGGCGTCGCCCTGGGCGTCACGCAGCTGCTCGCCCGCGGGATGACCTCGCCCCTGCGGGAGATGACGCTGGCCGCCCAGCGGATGGCGCAGGGCGACTACTCCCAGCGGGTGCGCGCCTCCTCGAACGACGAGGTGGGTGAGCTGGCCGCCGCGTTCAACCGGATGGCGGCGACGCTCGAGACGGTCGACCGGCACCGGCGCGACCTCGTGGCGAACGTGTCGCACGAGCTGCGCACGCCGATCTCGGCCCTCCAGGCCGTGCTCGAGAACCTCGTCGACGGCGTCTCGCACCCCGGCCCGGACCAGCTGCAGTCGGCCCTCGCGCAGACCGAGCGGCTGGGTCGGCTCGTCGGTGACCTGCTCGACCTGTCCCGGGTCGAGGAGGGTGTGACTCCCCTGCGGCTCAAGGAAATCCACCTGGCCGAGATCCTCGACGAGGCTGTGGCGCAGGCGCGTGTCGACGGTCTCCGGTATGCCGTGACCGTCTCGCCCCACAGCCTCACCGTGCCGGCCGACCCGGATCGCCTGCACCAGCTGCTCGCCAACCTGCTCGACAACGCGGCCAAGCACAGCCCCTCCGACGGCGAGGTGCGCGTGACGGCGTCCTCCCTCGGCCACGAGGTCCGCCTCGCCGTCGCGGACGACGGCCCCGGGATCGCCCTGGCCGAACGGCGAGCCGTCTTCGAGCGGTTCACCACCAGCGCGGCGCACACCAGCGGCACCGGGCTCGGCCTGGCCATCTCGCGGTGGGTGGCCCAGCTGCACGGCGGCAGCATCGCCGTCGCCGACAGCGAACACGGATGCCGCATCGAGGTGTCCCTGCCCGCGGACGCGACCCGTCCGATCACGACGAAGGAGCCCGTCATGAGCACCCTGACCCCGCCGGCCCCGGCCCCGAACCCCCCGGTCACCCCGCCGCGCGACGGGCTGGCTGCCTGGTGGCCCGACGCCCCGCGGCGCGGCCCCGGCATCGTGGCC
>NZ_JBFUEO010000033.1:0-35754 GCF_056403935.1 Pedococcus sp. P2_E4
GGGGAGGGGAGGGGGAGGGCCGGGGGAGGGGGAGGGCAGGGGGAGGGGGGCAGGGGGCGGGCGTCAGGGGGGTCAGGCGAACTGCCAGGAGCGCTTGCTCAGGCCGAACCAGAACCCGTCGATCACGCTCTTGTTCTCGAGGCTGCCCGACTCGTAGGCCGCGCCCAGGCTGACGTAGAGCGGTGCCCAGTGCTCGGTGCGCGGGTGTGCCTCGCGGGCGGCCGGCGCCTTGTTCATGAAGTCGAGGATGGCGTCGACGTCCTGGCGCTCGAGCGCCTCGGCGGCCCAGTTGTCGAACTCCGCCGAGGCCGGGGGCGGGGTGCCGTCCGGGCCGGCTGACGGGTTGAACCAGCGCAGGTTGTGCGTCGTGAAGCCCGACCCGACGATGAGCGTGCCCTGGTCGCGCAGTGGGGCGAGCTTGCGGCCGAGGTCGAACAGCGTGCGGGGGTCGAGCGTCGGCATCGACATCTGCAGCACGGGGACGTCGGCGTCGGGATACATCTCGACGAGCGGCACGTACGCGCCGTGGTCGAGGCCTCGGGTCTCGTCCCGGTGGACCGGGGTGTCGCCTGAGTGCATGAGCCGCGTGACGTCGGCCGCGAGCTCGGGGGCGCCCGGCGCGGCATACGTCACCTCGTAGTAGTGGCGCGGGAAGCCGTAGAAGTCATAGACGAGGGGGACGTCGCCGGTCGTCGCGGACAGCGACAGCGGCGCCTCCTCCCAGTGGGCCGAGACCATGAGGATGTTCGTGGGCTTGCCGAACTGCTGCGACCAGTCGCCCAGCTGCCGGGTCCACACCGGGTCGTCGGCCAGCGGCGGGGCACCGTGGCTGAGGTACAGCACGGGCTGGCGGGACGGGCTGCCGGGGTCGCTCATGCGCCCATCGTACTCCCCATCTGCTTGAAACTTCAACTAAAGTGGACGGCCAAGCCCTCGTGACCGAACCCCGGGCGGTGCGGCGCGGATTTGACCACCTCGGATAGCGTCATCCGCGACGCCGTGTCCACGTAGCGACGAATCCGCTGCACAGGGGGTCAGAACTGAGGTTGAACCATGAGTGAGGGGCGCAAGCTCGTCATCGTCGAGTCGCCGGCCAAGGCGAAGACGATCGGCGGCTACCTGGGCAAGGACTGGGACGTCGAGGCGTCCGTCGGCCACATCCGCGACATCCCCACCCCGTCGGAGATGCCGGCGGACATCAAGAAGGGCCCGTTCGGCCGGTTCGGCGTCGACGTCGACAACGGCTTCGAGGCCTTCTACGTCGTCGACGCGGACAAGAAGAAGAAGGTGTCCGAGCTCAAGCGGCTGCTCAAGGGTGCCGACGAGCTCTACCTCGCCACTGATGAGGACCGCGAGGGCGAGGCCATCGCGTGGCACCTGCTCGAGGTGCTCCAGCCCAAGGTGCCCGTCAAGCGGATGGTGTTCCACGAGATCACCAAGGAGGCCATCCAGCGGGCGGCCAACTCGACGCGCGACCTCGACGTCGCGCTCGTCGACGCCCAGGAGACGCGCCGCATCCTCGACCGCCTCTACGGCTACGAGGTCAGCCCGGTGCTGTGGCGCAAGGTCAAGGCGGGTCTGTCGGCAGGTCGGGTCCAGTCCGTCGCCACCCGCATCGTCGTGGAGCGCGAGCGTGAGCGCATGGCGTTCGTCCGGGCGTCCTACTGGGACGTCGAGGGTGACTTCACGCCGGACAGCGCCTCCAACCAGTTCACCGCCCGGCTGAGCGCCGTCGACGGGTCCCGGGTGGCCACCGGTCGTGACTTCGCCGACGACGGCACGCTCAAGTCCGCGAACGTCGTCCACCTCGACGAGGCCGACGCGAACTCCATCGCGGCGCAGTCGCTCGAGGCCAAGGTCACGGTCACCGGCGTCCAGGAGAAGCCGTACACCCGCCGCCCCTCGGCCCCTTTCACCACGAGCACGCTCCAGCAGGAGGCATCCCGCAAGCTGCGGCTGTCCTCCAAGAACGCGATGCGCGTCGCCCAGCGGCTCTACGAGAACGGCTACATCACCTACATGCGTACCGACAGCACGACGCTGTCGGAGGCGGCCCTGACCGCGGCCCGCCAGCAGGCCCGCGACCTGTATGGCGCGGAGTACGTGCCGCAGGCCCCGCGCCTGTACGAGAAGAAGGTCAAGAACGCGCAGGAGGCGCACGAGGCGATCCGCCCCGCGGGCGACCGTTTCCGCACGCCCGCCCAGGTGGCCGGCGAGCTGCGTGGCGACGAGTTCGCGCTCTACGAGCTGATCTGGAAGCGAACCGTCGCCTCGCAGATGGCCGACGCGCGCGGGTCGACCGCGACGGTCAAGCTCGGTGGCACGCTGCAGGACGGCCGGGTCGTCGAGTTCAGCGCCAGCGGCACCGTCATCACGTTCCGTGGCTTCCTCGCGGCCTACGAGGAGGGCCGTGACGAGGAGCGCGCGAGCAAGGCCGCCGAGGCCGAGGAGGAGCGCCGCCTGCCCAAGCTCAGCGAGGGCGTCGCGATCACCGTCGTCCGTGCCGAGGCCGACGGGCACGAGACCACCCCGCCCCCGCGCTACACCGAGGCAACCCTCGTGAAAGCCATGGAGGAGAAGGGAATCGGCCGCCCGTCGACCTACGCCTCCACGGTCGGCACGATCCAGGACCGTGGTTACGTGACGACTCGCGGCTCCGCGCTCATCCCGACCTGGCTGGCGTTCGCCGTGACCCGGCTGCTCGAGGAGCACTTCACCGAGCTGGTCGACTACGACTTCACCGCCTCGATGGAGGAGGACCTCGACCGCATCGCCGGTGGCGACGAGCAGCGCGCAGCCTGGCTGCACCGCTTCTATTTCGGCGAGGCGCTCGAGCCGAGCGACCTCGGCGGTGAGCAGTCCTACAGCCACGGTCTCAAGCACCTCGTCGAGGACCTCGGCGAGATCGACGCCCGCGAGATCTCGACCATCCCGATCGGCGAGGGCATCGTCGTGCGCGTGGGTCGCTACGGCCCGTACGTCGAGGAGACGGTGCCTGCCGGGGTCAACCTCGAGACCGGTGAACTCGAGGACGGCGCGACGGGTACGCCCCGGCGCGCGACGATCAACGACGACGTCGCCCCTGACGAGATGACCCCCGCCAAGGCCCGCGAGCTGCTCGACCAGTCGGCCGACGACGGCAAGGTGCTCGGTCAGGACCCTGTCACGGGACGCGACATCGTCGCCAAGGCCGGGCGCTACGGCCCGTACGTCACCGAGGTCCTGGACGACGACACGGCCGCCCTCAAGGGCAAGGCCAAGGTCAAGCCGCGCACCGCGAGCCTGTTCAAGGACATGGACCTCGCGACGCTCGACCTCGACACGGCGCTCAAGCTGCTGAGCCTCCCGCGAGTGGTCGGCACCGATGCCGACGGCGTCGAGATCACGGCCCAGAACGGTCGTTACGGCCCGTACCTCAAGAAGGACACCGACTCCCGCTCGCTGACGAGCGAGCAGCAGCTGTTCGACATCACCCTCGACGAGGCGCTGGCGATCTACGCCCAGCCCAAGCAGCGTGGGCGCGCTGCGTCGGCACCCCTCAAGGAGCTGGGCGACGACCCGGTCTCGGGCAAGCCGATGGTGGTCAAGGACGGCCGGTTCGGTCCGTACGTCACCGACGGCGAGACCAACTCGACCCTTCGCAAGGGCGACGACCCCGAGTCGATCACGCCCGAGCGCGGCGCCGAGCTGCTCGCCGAGAAGCGCGCCAAGGGCCCCACGACGCGCAAGCGCGCCGCCAAGAAGACGACCACCAAGAAGACGGCCACGAAGAAGGCCGCCACCAAGAAGACGGCAGCCAAGAAGGCCTAGGGACGCATGACGATCGAGCCGACCACCGCCCGCCTGCTGGACCACCGACTCGCGAGCGAGCAGTCGCAGCAACGACTTCCGTCGGTCGCGGCGGGCCTGGTGCGTGGCGGTGCGCTGGTGTGGTCCGGTGCGGTCGGGACGCTCGACGGCCGCGCCGGCGGGGTGCCGGCGACCACGGCCACCCAGTACCGCATCGGCTCGATCACCAAGACCTTCGTCGGCGTCGAGGTGCTGCGGCTGCGCGACGAGGGCCGGCTCGACCTGTCCGACGCGGTCTCGGCGCTGCTGCCCGAGACGGCCGCGTCGGCGTTCGGGCACGTGACCATCGCCCAGCTGCTCTCGCACTCCTCGGGCCTGCAGGCCGAGACCGACGGTCCGTGGTGGGAGCGCACCGCCGGAGGCGACTGGGAGGCGTTGCTCGCCAGCGGGCCCCAGCTGCGCTTCCGCCCGGGCGCGCGGTTCCACTACTCCAACGTCGGGTATGCCGTGCTCGGCGAGGTGTGCGCGCGGCTGCGCGGGGTGCCGTGGCTCGACGCGGTGCGTGACGGCCTGCTCGTGCCGCTCGGGATGACCTCGACCTCTCCGCGACCGTCCGACGGCGCGGCTGCCGGATGGGGCGTCCACCCGCGGGCGGACCTTCTCCACGTCGAGCCCGAGCACGACGCGGGGGCTCTCGCACCAGCCGGCCAGCTGTGGTCGACCGTCGACGACCTCTCGCGCTGGGCGGCGTTCCTCGGGGGCGACACGGCCGACCTGCTGTCGCGCGAGACGCTCGACGAGATGTGCCTGCCGCTCGCCGTCAACGACACCCCGGGAGCGCCGTGGACCGGTGCGCACGGCCTCGGCTGGCAGGTCTGGAACGTCGACGGAGTCCGCTACGCCGGACACGGTGGCTCGATGCCGGGCTTCCTCGCGGGGCTGCGGGTCAACCGCGCCACCGCCGACGGCTGCGTCGTCTTCGCCAACGCCACCTCCGGGATGTCGCCCACCCTGGTGACCGACCTGCTCAGGCTGCTCGGCGAGCACGAGCCGACCGTGCCCGAGCCGTGGTCGGCCGACGCCGAGCAGGCGAGCGGTCTCGAGCTGGTCGGCGACTGGTACTGGGGCACGTCGGCATACACGCTCCGCCTGGCGCGGGACGGGCACCTCGTCCTCGGTGAGCCCGGCGTCCAACGCGGGTCGCGGTTCCGGCCGACCGGGTCCGGCTGGGTCGGGCTCGACGGCTACCACGAGGGCGAGCCGCTCGTGGTCGTCCGCGACGAGCAGGGGCGCGTCAGCCACCTCGACCTCGCGTCGTTCCGGTTCTCGCGCAGCCCGTACGACCCCGCGTCGGACGTGCCGGGGGACGTCCACCCCGACCGCTGGCACTGACCCCGAGCCGCTGCTCCCACCCGCTCACCCACTCGTGGCGTTGAGGCGCAACGATTGCGCGATTCCGTCCAGACGGTGCGCCTGAGCGGCATCACGTCGGGTCGGGGCAGGGGTCCTGGGTGTGTGCTGAGGACATGTCTTGTGGGGGTTATGTGGCGAACCCGGCCATGTCCGGCGGAAGGCCCCGCGCCTAGGGTTCTGCAGAACGCGACGGATCCCCCCAACCGTCGCCCCCTGCCGCACGAGGAGGTGCCGGTGCCCAGCGACACGTCCGCAGGAGCCCTGCTCCAGACCCGCGAGCTGACCAAGGAGTTCCGCGGCTTTCGCGCGGTGTCCGACGTCAGTCTCACTGTCGCCGAAGGCACCATCCACGCCCTCGTCGGGCCCAACGGCGCCGGCAAGACCACGCTGTTCAACCTGCTCACCGGCTTCCTCGCGCCGACGTCGGGGCAGATCCTGTTCCGCGACCAGGACATCACCGGCAGGCAACCGGAGCAGATCGCCCACCTGGGCATCGCCCGGTCCTTCCAGATCACGAGCCTGTTCGACCAGATGAGCGTGGTCGACCACGTCGAGCTGGCCCTCGCGTCGCCGACCGGGCTCGGCTACCGCTTCTGGCGCTCGTCGTCGCAGATGCGCCAGTTCCGCGACCGGGCGATGGAGCTGCTGGGCCAGGTCGGCCTCAGCGACCGGTCCGGGGCAGCGGCCGGGTCCCTCGCCTACGGGCAGAAGCGGGCGCTCGAGCTCGCCCTGGCCCTCGCGCTCGACCCCCAGCTGCTCCTGCTCGACGAGCCGACCGCCGGCATGGGCGTCGAGGACGTCGACCGTACGATCGCCCTGGTCAAGCAGGCCGCGCAGGGTCGCACGGTGGTCTTCGTCGACCACAACATGCACGTCGTCGGCTCGCTGGCCGACACCGTCACCGTGCTGCAGTCGGGTCAGGTCCTCGCCAGTGGCACGTACGACCAGGTGCGCCACGACGACCGCGTCATCACGGCCTACCTCGGGCAGGCGGGATGAGCGACATGACGGCGAGCCCCGCACCCGACACCACACCCGACACCACACCCGACTCCACCGTCTCGAGCCACGGCTTGCGCGGTGACGGCAGCACCCTCGAGGTCACCGGACTGTCCGCCTGGTACGGCGAGGCGCGCGTCCTCACGGACGTCGACCTGCGGGTCGAGCCCGGCGAGGTCGTGACGCTGGTCGGCCGCAACGGCGCCGGCAAGACGACGCTGCTGCGCTCGGTCATGGGCCTGCACCGACAGGTCGAGGGCAGCGTACGGTGGGGCGGCGCCGACCTCGGGAAGGCCTCGCCGGACAAGCGCGCCAAGGCCGGGATCGGCTGGGTGCCCGACGACCGCGGGATCTACGCGACGCTGTCGGTCGCCGAGAACCTCCAGCTTCCTCCCGCCGTGAGTGACGGAGCCTGGTCGCTCGAGCAGGTCTACGAGCAGTTCCCGGTGCTGCACGAGCGTCGCGACTTCCCGGGCACCAAGCTCTCCGGCGGCGAGCAGCAGATGCTGGCCATCGCCCGGGTGCTGCGCATGGGCTCCCGGCTGCTGCTGCTCGACGAGCCGTCCGAGGGCCTGGCCCCGGTCATCGTCCAGCGCATCGGCGAGATCATCCGCCAGATCAAGGAGCAGGGCGTGTCCGTGCTCCTCGTCGAGCAGAACGTCACGTTCGCCTCGACCGTGGCCGACCGCCACTACCTGCTCGCCCAGGGCCGGGTCGTCGAGTCGCTCGACAACGAGTCCTTCCAGTCCCGCACCACCGAGCTGCTCGAGTACCTCGGCATCTAGGGCCACCCCCGCCGCAGGGCCGGCCACGCACCAGACCACCCAGACCATCCCGACCACCGCACCACCCACCGCAACCCACCCCGCAACACACCCCAGGAGGGGAACATGCAGCGCAACCAGACCCTGGCCTTCATGGCCACCGCTGTGACGGGCAGCCTCGTGCTGGCCGCCTGTGGCGGGGCCGGTGGCCCGAGCTCGGGCGGCGGCAAGATCAGTGACGACAAGGTCGTCATCGGTCTGCTCAACGACCAGTCCGGCGTCTACAAGGACCTGTCCGGCCCGAACTCCAAGGTCGCCATCCAGATGGCGATCGACGACTACAAGGCCAAGTACGGCGACAAGGCCGTCGCCAAGGACATCGAGATCGTCACTGCCGACCACCAGAACAAGCCCGACATCGCCAACACCAAGGCGCAGGAGATGTACGACCGCGACAAGGCCGACATCATCCTCGACGTCCCCACCTCGTCGGCCGCGCTCGCGGTGGCCACCCAGGCCAAGGCGAAGAAGAAGCTGTTCATCGACATCGGTGCCGGCACCACCGCGCTGACCGGCAAGTCGTGCAACAAGTACACGTTCCACTGGGCGTACGACACCTACATGCTGGCCAACGGCACCGGCACCAACACGGTCCAGGGTGGGGGCAAGAACTGGTCCTTCGTCTACCCCGACTACGCGTTCGGGCAGGACATGACCAAGTCGTTCAGCGCCGCCGTCGAGAAGGGTGGCGGCACGGTCCAGCAGAAGATCGCGACGCCGTTCCCCAACGACAACTTCTCGACCTTCATCACCAAGGCGAACTCCACCAAGCCCGACGTCATCGGCATCATGGCCGCCGGCGGTGACCTGGTGAACTTCGTGAAGCAGTACAACCAGGCCGGTCTGCAGGGCAAGACCCAGCTGGCCGTCGGCCTGATGTTCATCACCGACATCCACAGCCTGGGTGTCGACCAGTTCGCGGGCACCACGTTCACCGACGCCTGGTACTGGAACTTCGACGAGCAGAACAAGGCCTGGGCCGACAAGTTCAAGGCCAAGACCAACACGCGTCCGTCCTTCGCCCACGCGGGCAACTACTCGGCCGCGCTGCAGTACCTCGAGTCCGTCCAGGCAGGTGGCACCGACGCCTCGGACACCGTCGTCAAGAACCTCGAGGGCAAGAAGATCAACGACGTGTTCCTGCGCAACGGTGAGGTCCGCGCCGCCGACCACCGCGTCCTGCACGACGCCTACCTGGTCAAGGTCAAGCAGAAGGACCAGGTCAAGGAGGAGTGGGACTACGAGGAGGTCGTCAAGACCATCCCCGCAGCCCAGGCCTTCAACCCGACCGTCTCGCCCGACTGCAAGATGTGACCGACCGCCCCGGGAGGCACGGGGTGTGCCGCGTGGTCACCACGCGGCATACCCCGCCCCCGGAGCAGGCACGACCGAGAACGCCACGAGATGACGAAGGACGTCCAGTGACCGAGTTCATCCAGTACACCCTGCAAGGCCTCGCGGCCGGCGGGTTCTACGCCCTGGCGGCGTTGGGTCTGGCCGTGATCTTCGGCGTCCTCGGCGTCGTCAACTTCAGCCACGGAGCCTGCTACATGCTCGGGGCGATGGTGTCGGCCCTGCTGCTCAAGAACTTCGACCTCGGCTTCTGGCCGGCGCTGGTCATCGTGCCGGTCATCATGTTCGTCTTCGGCGTGCTGCTGGAGCGCCTGTTCGTGCGGTGGCTGCTCAAGCTGGACCCGCTCTACAACTTCCTGCTGACCTTCGGCATCACGCTCTTCACGGTCGACCTGGTCAAGCGGCAATACGGCGTCTCGTCGCAGCCGTACCAGGTGCCCGGCGGCCTGGACGGGCGGATGTCCGTGGGCGCGCTGGAGCTCTCGACCTACCAGCTGTTCGCCGCCGGCTTCTCGGTGCTGGTCTGCGTGGCGGTCTGGCTGCTGCTCACCAAGACCCGGATCGGCATGATCGTCCGCGCGTCGACCGAGGACGCCGAGCGCTCCCGGGCACTCGGCATCAACGTGGCCCGCTGGGTCACCCCCGTGTTCGGCTTCGGCATCGCCCTCGCGGGCCTGTCGGGAGTGCTGGCGGCGCCGTACCGCGCCATCAACGCCGACATGGGCAGCAACTTCGTCATCATCCTGTTCGCCATCGTCGTCATCGGCGGACTCGGGTCGATCCTCGGCGCCGTCGTCGCGGGGTTCCTCGTCGGGCTCGTCGAGGCCTACGGCCAGGCGTACGCCCCGGCGTTCGCCCAGGTGCTGATCTTCGTCCTGATGGCGCTGGTGATCCTGTTCCGGCCCTCCGGTCTGTTCGGGCGAGAGGAGGCCGCGGTATGAGCGCGCAGCTCGAGAACAAGGTCGACGTCGACCTGCCCAGCGGCCCCGTCGCCGCCGCGCGACGGCCGCTGGTTCGCTGGGGGATGCTGGCGGTGGGCCTCGTGGTCACGCTGGCCCTGCCGTGGTTCGTCTACCCGCCCGTGGCCATGGACATCGCCGCGTGGGCGCTGTTCGCCATCTCGGTCGACCTGCTCCTCGGCTACACCGGCCTGCTGTCGTTCGGCCACGCCGCCTTCTGGGGCACCTCGGCCTACACGACCGGGCTGATCGCGATCCACGCCGGGCTGCCGTTCCCCCTGGCGATCCTCGGCGGTGCCGTGGTGGCCATGCTGCTCGCCGTCCCGATCGGCTACCTGTCGGTCAGGCGGACCGGCATCTACTTCGCGATGGTGACCCTGGCGTTCGCCCAGATGATCTACTTCATCGCCAACCAGTGGCGCAGCGTCACCGGCGGCGAGAACGGCCTGCAGGGCGTCCCGAAGAACCTCGGCCCCCTGACCGACCTCATCAACCGCGACCCGTTCTACTTCTACTACGCGGCGCTTCCCGTCATCCTCATCGGCGTCCTCATCGCCTGGCGCACGGTCAACAGCCCCTTCGGCCGCGTGCTGGTGGCGATCCGCGACAACCCGGCACGGGCACGGGCCCTCGGCTACGACGTCGAGCGCTACAAGATCATGGCCTTCGTCCTGTCGGCCGGGCTCGCCGGGCTGGCGGGTGGGGTGTTCTCCATCAGCCACGGCTTCGCCGCCCTGCAGGAGCTGATCTGGACCACGTCGGGCAAGGTCGTGCTCATCACGGTGCTCGGCGGCATCGGCACCCTCTGGGGCGCGGTCGTCGGCGCGGCTCTCGTGGTCTCGCTCGAGGACCAGCTGGCCTCGTCGGGCTTCAACGGCATCGGCATCGTGACCGGAGCCATCTTCATCATCATCGTGCTGCTCTTCCGGCACGGGATCTGGGGCACCGCCCGCAACGGCATCGGTGCCTGGCTGCGCCGGCGCCGCAGCTCCGCCCGCGACATCTGAGCAGCCCCGCCTGTTGTGGCGAGCAGGTCCCGTCTCGCAGCCCCGCAGGGTAGTCTCTGCCCGGCGCCCCGAGCGGGGGTGCCGGGCCTCGGGGTGGGGGCCTCGGATTGCACACGAGTCGTCACCTGAGCACCCTCGCGGGTGAGCCCGACGACCTGAAGAGCGGTGGGGCACAAGCATGGGCGACAGTCGCCACGAGGGACCCTCGCGGACCTCTCTGCCGACCGACGGCCCGGGCGTCTGCTTCTACAGCCTGTTCGGCGCCGCACCCCTGCCGCAACCGGCTCGGGACGTGCTCCCGAACGCCCTGCCGCTGGCGGCCGTCCAGCGCTGTCCTCCGGTGACCACCGCGTCCTCCCTGGGGTGGGTGCTGCGACCGCGGGTCCCGTTCGGCGTGCGCTGGACCGGCGACTCCCTGCACGTTGCCCTCGTCGACGCCGCGGGTGACTACGGCCCCTGGCGCGACGTCGTCGGTGACGGACCCCTGAGTCCGGACGCCTCGGACCTCGGGTCGGCCACCGACCCCGAGCGCGCCGCGCAGGCCCGCGAGATCGAGCTCGACCAGATGCCGCTGCTCGACCCCAGCCCGTTCGGCGACCCCCGCGAGTTCCAGTACCTCAGCGGCATCGTGGCCGTGACCAACCCCGGTTGGGCGCTCCTCGTGCGGTCCGTCCCCAACTGGCCCAGGGCCCGAGGTGACTACGACGTCGTCGAGGGTGTCGTCGAGACGGCGTGGGCCGGCAACGTGCTGCCCGTCATGCTCCGGCTGCGCTCCGAAGGGGTGACCGTGCGCTTCGACCCGAGCTCGCCGCTGGCCGTCCTGCACCCGGTGCCCGTCGCGGCATACACCCGTGAGCACTCGGTGGTCACGGCCTCGGGCCGGGGCATCGACGCCTGGCCCCAGGACGTCTGGGACCGCTTCCTCGGCGGGCGGCGGGCGCGCATGGCCGGGCGCAACGCGTACCGCACTGCCCAGGCGAACCACTACCGCGACGGCGCGGAACAGCCCGATGGTGAACGGCGTGGCTGAGGTCGCCTCCAGCAGCCGCCTGCGCGACCACCCGGACGCGTTCCGGCTGGCCGTCGCCAACGTCATCGACGGCCTCGGCACCTATATCGGGCTCGCGGCCCTGCTGGTCATCGGCTACAACTCCACGCAGCTGCTCGGCACGGCGCTGGTGCTGGCCGGTCACATCCTGCCGGGGCTGCTGGTCACCCTGTTCGTGGCGCCGCGGCTGCAGCACCGCGAGCGCCGGTCGGTGCTCCTCCTGCTCAACATCGTCGGCGTGCTGGCCCTCGTCCCGGCCATCATCTGGCCGCACGCGCTCACCGCGGTCCTCGCCGCGGCACTGCTGGGCGCCACGGGCGTCGCCACCCGCGGGGTGCAGATGGCTGCGCTCGCGGAGGCCGTCCCGGCCGACGTCCGCGGCCGGTTCTACGGCATGGTCGGCTCGGTCGGCCAGGCAGTCCAGGTCATCGGGCTCGCCGGCGGTGGAGCGATCGCCGCGGCCATGTCGGCCCGAGCCGCGCTGGCGATCGACGCCCTGAGCTTCACGATGGCGGCGCTGGTCATCGCGACCATCCGGTTCGCCCCGGTGTCGACCGACGTCGCGCGCGAGGCCACCAGCTCCTTCTTCGGCCGGGCCCCACAGGTGGTCTGGTCGATCCCGCTGCTGCGGATGCTGGCCATCGTCACCTGGGTCGGCGCCCTCGTCGCCACGGTCCCCGAGGCCGCCAGCCCGGCGGTCACCTCGGGCAAGATGCTGCCGCTCGTCATGGCGGCGTCGCCCGCAGCCGGTGCCATCAGCGCGCTGGCCTGCATGCGGGTCGGGTTGTTCAGCCGGGTCGTGGGCACCCTGCGGCTGACCCTCGTGTCCTCCATCTCGCTCATCGTGGCCGGGGCCGGGATGTACGTCGCCTTCCAGCAGCCGGCCGGCTCCCTCAGCCGGGCGGTCTACGGCGTGGTCGCCAACGCCGTCGTGGGTGGTCTCGGCGTGTGGTTCCTCGGCATGGTGGCGGCGTTCGCGGAGTACACCCCGTCCACGGACACCGTCTCGGTCGGCGCCTTCATGACGTGGAGCGTCGGGGCCGCGAGCGGCCTCGGCGGTTTCGTCGTGGCCCTGCTCGGCGTCGCGGGAGGGTATGCCGCGCTGGGCCTGCTGCTCCTGCCCGCGGCCCTGTGGGGGTTGCGGCTCACGTCCCACCCCGACGCGTTCGACCAGGCCTACGACGACGTCGAGCCGAGCGAGTCGCGCAGGCCACTGCACCACGAGGGTTGACCCTCACGTGGCGTGAGGCGTCACAGTGGTTCCATGACCGATCGCACGACCAGGGTGGAGCCCCTCACGGTGGGGCAGGTGGCCGAGCGGTTCGACCTGACGGTGCGCACGCTGCACCACTACGACGAGATCGGGCTGCTCCGGCCCAGCGAGCGTTCGCTGGCGGGCTACCGGCTCTACACGGCTGACGACCTGACGCGTCTGCAGCACGTGGTGGTCTACCGCCGGTTGGGGTTTGCCCTCGAGGAGGTCGCCCTCCTGCTCGACCACCCCGAGAGCGTCGAGCAGCACCTGCGCCGGCAACGCGCAGCGGTCCAGCAACGGCTCGACGAGATGCGTGAGCTCGTCAGGGCCATCGACCGAGCACTGGAGAGAGAGATGAACGACGAACACGCCACTACCGAGGACCTGAAGGAGCTCTTCGGCGAGGGGTTCGAGGACGCCCAGGCCGAGGCGGAGCAGCGGTGGGGTGACAGTGACGCGTGGCAGCAGTCGCAGCAGCGCACCAAGCACTACACCAAGGCCGACTGGGAGCAGGTGAAGGCCGAGAGCGACGCCCTGCACCAGGGGTTCACCGACGCCATGGACGCCGGGGAGCCGCCGACGAGCGTCGCGGCGATGGATTCCGCGGAGGCCCATCGGCTCAACATCAACGAGCGCTTCTACGACTGCTCGCCGCAGTTCCACCGCAACCTCGCCGACATGTACACCAGCGACCCCCGCTTCACGGCGACGTATGACGAGATCCGCCCGGGCATGGCGCAGTACGTGCGCGACGCGATCTACGCCAACGCCGACCGCCAGGAGGCCTGAGCCTGGACCTGGTCGTCCGCGGGGTCTGTGGAGGATTTTCCAGGCCCTGACCCCGAAAAGTCTCCACAGACTTCGTACGCCCACCACCCGTCGGAGGTATGCCGCGTGGCCGGCTGGCCACGCGGCATACCTCTCGCGTGTGGGGGTGTCCCTGCGCTGGCCTAGGCTCGCTCCGTGACCGACGGACTCTTCATCGCCTTCGAGGGCGGCGACGGCGCGGGCAAGTCCACCCAGGTGGCCCTGCTGCGCGACGCGCTCGAGGCGGCTGGACGCACGGTCACGGTGACGCGCCAGCCGGGTGGCACGCCGCTGGGCCAGCAGATCCGCGACCTCGTGCTCCACGGTGACCACGTCGCCCCGCGGGCTGAGGCGCTGCTGTTCGCCGCCGACAAGGCCCACCACGTCGAGCTGCTGATCCGGCCGGCGATCCGGGCCGGCCACGTCGTGCTGACCGACCGCTACACCGACTCCTCCGTCGCCTACCAGGGGGCTGGCCGCGACCTGGGCGCCCAGGAGATCCACGACCTCAACATGTGGGCCGTCGACGACCTCGTGCCCGACCTCACGGTCGTCGTCGACGTGTCCGCCGCCGAGGGCCGCGCCCGTCGTGGCGACGTGCACGACCGGCTCGAGTCCGAGGCCGACGCGTTCCACGACTCGATCCGCGCCCACTACCTCGCGATGGCACAGGGCAACCCGCAGCGCTACCTCGTCGTCGACGGCACCCTGCCCCCCGACGAGATCCACGCCGCCGTGGTCGAGCGGCTGCGCGCGATGCAGGTGCTGCCGTGAGCGTCTGGCGCGACGTGATCGGCCAGGACGCCGCGGTCGCCATCCTCCAGCGGGCTGCGACGACCCCGGCGGCGATGACCCACGCCTGGCTGCTGACCGGACCGCCCGGGTCGGGGCGCTCGGTGGCCGCCCGGGCCTTCGCCGCCGCGCTGGAGTGCCCGCAGCACGGCTGTGGTGACTGCCGCGAGTGCCGCACCGCCGTCGACGGCACCCATGCCGACGTCGACGTCGTCGCGACCGAGGGACTGTCGATCAAGGTCGAGCACGCCCGTGAGCTCGCCCAGATGTCGGCGCTGCGCCCGTCCGTCGGGCCGTGGCGGGTCATCATCATCGAGGACGCCGACCGGCTCACCGAGCGGGCGGCCGACGCCCTGCTCAAGGCCATCGAGGAGCCCGTCCCGCGCACGGTGTGGATCCTGTGCGCGCCCTCGCTCGAGGACGTCGTCATCACCCTGCGCTCGCGCTCGCGGCACGTCCGCCTGCGGACGCCCCCGGTGGAGGCCGTGGCCGAGCTGCTCCACCGCCGCGACGGTGTCGAGATGCCCATGGCGATGTATGCCGCGCGGGCGGCCCAGAGCCACGTGGGCCTCGCGCGCCGGCTGGCGCGCGACGAGGACGCCCGCATCCGCCGTCGCGACGTGATCGCCCTCGCCGGCAAGATCCACGGGGTCGGCGACGCCGTGGGGGCCGCGGCAGACCTGTCGTCCATCGCCGAGGAGGAGTCCTCGTCGGCAGCTGCCGAGCGCGACGCGGTGGAGCGGCAGCGGTTGATGGAGGTGCTCGGGGCCGACCCGTCGGCCCGCACCCAGCCGCCGCACATCCGCAGCCAGCTCTCGAGCCTCGAGAAGGAACAGAAGGCCCGCGCCACCCGCCATTCCCGGGACGTGCTCGACCGCTCGCTCGTCGACCTGCTGTCGGTCTACCGCGACGCGATGGTCCTGCACAGCGGCGCCGCCATCGGGCTGGTCAACCACGACAGCCTGCCGGCCGTCCAGGCGCTGGCGCGGTCGATGAGCCCCGAGCAGCTGCTGGGTGCCATGGACGCCATCGGCACGGCGCGCGAGCGCATCGGCCTCAACGTCAACCCCCTGCTCGCGCTCGAGGCGATGGCGATCTCGTTGCGCGTGCCTCGGTGAGGGCCTCCCAGCCGGCCGGGATACGGTCGAGCGCATGACGCTCCAGGGACGCGTGTGGGTGGCCGCGGCAGCAGCCGTGGTCATGGGCCTGTCCGGGTGCTCCTTGCTCCCGCGCGACCAGGCCGAACGCCCGCCCGTCGCGCCGTCGGTCCGCACGCCCCCGTCCGGCGCCGAGTCCCTCACGAGGTTCTACTCCCAGGACCTCGAGTGGAAGCGTTGTGGCAGCGCCGAGTGCGCCGGTCTCGAGGTGCCCCTCGACTACGCCGAGCCCGACGGTGAGTCGATCACCATCAAGGTGCTCCGCGTGCGCGCCAAGCGCGAGAAGGGCCGGCTCGGCTCGGTCGTCGTCAACCCCGGCGGCCCCGGCGCCTCGGGGTTCGACTATGCGCGGGCCGCCGACTTCATCGTCGGCAAGCCGGTGCGCCAGCGGTATGACGTCGTCGGTTTCGACCCGCGCGGGGTGCAGCGCTCCGCCCCGGTCGACTGCCTCTCCGACAAGGCGATGGACTCCTTCCTCGGACAGGACCCCACCCCCGACGACGCAGCCGAGGTGTCGGAGTTCATGGCCTCGATGAAGGCGCTGGGGCAGGCGTGCGAGTCGAAGTCGGGCGCCCTGCTCTCGCACATCTCGACGCGAGATGCCGCCAAGGACATGGACATCCTGCGGGCCGCGCTCGGTGACGCCAAGCTCAACTACCTCGGCAAGTCCTACGGCACCTATCTCGGCGCGGTCTACGCCGAGCAGTTCCCGCAGCTCGTGGGGCGGTTCGTCCTCGACGGGGTGCTGCCGCCCGACCTGACGATCGAGGAGTCCGCGGTCGGGCAGTCCGAGGGGTTCGAGCGGGCCGCACACGCCTATGCCCGGGACTGCGTCGACCAGGGGAGCTGCCCGCTCGGCAGCTCGGAGTCAGCCGTGCTGTCAGGCCTGGCCTCGTTGCTCAAGCGGCTGGACGCCAACCCGGTGCCGATGCAGGACGGGCGGGTCTCGCAGCTCACCGAGGGGTGGGCCTCGCTCGGGGTGGCTCAGGCGATGTACGACCAGGGGTCGTGGGCCACGCTCACCGACGCCCTGCGCGCCGTGGTCAGCGAGAACGACGGCACCGAGCTGATGGGCATCGCCGACCAGTACGCGCGCCGTGACCCGAGTGGCCGGTACCGCGAGAACCTGCTCGAGGCGTTCTATGCCATCTCGTGCGCCGACAACCAGGGCGGGTCCGACCCGGCGTTCTACGAGCGGGTCGTCGCCAAGGCCAGCGAGAAGGCCCCCGTCTTCGGCCCGGCGCTGGGCTGGGGCATGGCCACCTGCAGCAGCTGGCCGGTCAAGGTCGACGGTGGCCCGCGCAAGATCTCCGCCGAGGGGAGCGGGCCGATCGTGGTGGTCGGTACGACCCGTGACCCGGCCACGCCGTACGAGTGGTCGGTGCGCTTGCGTGACCAGCTGGCCAACGCCACGCTGGTGAGCTTCGACGGCGACGGCCACACGGCATACACCCGCTCCAACCGCTGCGTCGACAGCGCGATCGACGCGTACTACGTCAAGGGCACGGTGCCGCGCGACGGCCTGAGCTGCTGACCCGGCACCCCGTCGACCGAGGCACGGTGGCGACCACCCGGCATACCGCTGGGGTCACTTGAACGCGTAGACCACGGTGACCGTGACGCCGACGAACTCGGTGCCCGGCGCGATCGGGATCGCCTTGGTGCCGGCGGAGTCGGCGGCTGCGCGCGAGAAGTCGACCGGCGGGGGTGTCGAGACGGACTCGCTGATCGTGACGAGCTGACCGAGGTCGCGCCCGGCGGCCTTGGCGTACTGCTCGGCCTTGGTGCGGGCGTCGGTGACGGCCTTGTCGCGGGCGGCCGCCGCGAGCTTGCTGGTCTCCTCGAGGTCGAGGCTGAGGCCACCGACCTGGACCGCGTTGCCGCCGGCGGTCGTGGCGGCGTTGATGGCGTCGCTCGCCTTGCGCAGGTCGCGGATCGCGGCGGTGACGCTCTCGGTCACGGTGTAGCCGTTCAGCCGGGGGACGCCGTCGGAAGGGTAGGAGTAGTCGGGCGAGATCGTGAGGTTGGAGGTCTGCAGGTCCTTGGCGGCGACACCGTTCCTGGTGAGGGCGGCGTGGACCTTGCTGGTCCTGGTGTTGGCGTCCGCCAGGGCCTTGTCGATCGAGTCGGCCTTGGTCGTGATCGACAGGTCCAGGCGCAGGGTGTCGGGGGTGCCGGCAACGCGCGCCGTGCCGGTGACGGTGATGCCGGCCGGTGGGGCGGTGGCGGCTCCGGGTGTTGTGACGGTCTGTGCAGTCGGTGCGGTGGCCCCACGGGCCGACAGGGCGGTGCCGGTGACGAAGGCACCTCCCAGCAACGCGACGCAGGCGGCGGCGGCCGTCCCGCGGTTGATCGTGAGGGTGCTCATGAGGATGGGACGGGGTGCGGCGGAGGTCGGTTCCGGCGGGGCGGTCAGGGGGTGTCCAGCCCGGTTCGGAGATTGGCGCCGTCATCCGTATACTCATCGTCCGTGCCTCCGGGCACCTGCCGCCTTAGCTCAGTCGGCCAGAGCGATTCACTCGTAATGAATAGGTCATCGGTTCGATTCCGATAGGCGGCTCAGCGAACGCCCCTCAGGCAACTGGGGGGCGTTTCTGTCGTCAGGGCAGATCGGCTGTGGCGTGAGCAAATGGAGTTCCAGGGCCTTGACCACCCCGACGGCACGGTGCGACACATTGGACTTGAAGATCGGCGTGTCATAGATGAAGGACGCCAGTCCACCATCGTCCACCCGGTCCAGGGGCACGACGGATTCCCCCCGAACCCGGTGAAGTCTCTGCTGGTACTCCTCGATCAGGTCGTTCAGGTACTTCTCGATGTGTCCGTAGTGTTGCTCGAGCGACTCCTCCAGATCGCGGCCGCCACCGACATCGACCTTGATCTTCTGGCAGGAAGCCACGTGGACCTGGATCAGGGGAGCACGACGCCGCAGGCTCTCGAACACGAGCTGCTGCTTGCACAGCTGGCTCATCAGGGCGGAGTAGGTAGCGACGTCGACCCTGGCGTCCTCCCGCGGACCGGCTTCGGCCTCCAGCAGGCGACGGACCCGCTTGACGCTGTTGTAGCTGGCCAACGTCTCACCGATGAGGGATCTGACGCGCTCGTTCACGCGCTCCCGTTGGTCCCGTGCGCGGTCGGCGTCCTGCCGGGCCTGGATCTGCGTCTGCTGGAGCCTGAACGTGGCGTGGCCGACGACCGCGCCGACCAGGGAGACGCCGAGGATCTGCAGGCAAAGGCGCCAGAGCTCCCATCGGGGGCTGTCGGCCGTCATCTCAGAGGCCTGTGCGAGCACCAGGCCCACCAGGGCAACGAGGGCAACCCCGCCGAGCAGGATGAAGGGGAACCATCGGGCCTTCGTCAGCCGTCGCATGATCCCTCGCCCCCAAACCCATCAGCCCGGATCACGGAACCCGTCGTGTGGCCTTGCGGATGGTCGAGCGTGAGCCGCACTGACCTGGGTGTGCATCCGATGTACTGAGCGTGCGCGCGCTGGCGGGCGTTTGGTTCCGCCAAAAGTCGTATTCCTGCGAATGCCGCATCGTTCGGTGCCTGGACGGTGCGCCGAACGGGATCATGAGCCCGTGTGCCGGAGCGCCCCTGGCAGCGCGCCCTACGACGAGCCCGCCTGGAGGGACGCGATCTCGGCCCGCGCCGCGGCGCACGCAGCCAGGGCGCTGCTTGCCAAACCGGGTGGAGGCACCGGCCGCGGGAGCCGGCGGGGGACGTAGTGCGCTGCCCTGCATCGTCTAGGTGTCGTCGGACAGGAGCGACGCGACAGCCCGAACATCTTGCCGTCGAGGGCGTGACACTGACTGGTGGGAGTGGTCTTGCGCGGGCCCTTGAACGGGAGGAACCTACGAGCCATGTCCGGGGTTGACGAGGCGACCGCTCTCGAGCACGTACGCGAGGTGCTCACCGCCCGGTTCCCGACGGTGGACCCCACCACGGTGAATGCCGTGGTCCACGAGGTGCATGCCTCCCTCGACGGGCCGGTGCGTGACTACATCCCACTGCTGGTCGAGCGGCTGAGCCGGGACCGACTGCGCGCACTGGCATCCAGTGCCTCGTCGCCGAGCAGGGCCCGTGACCCCCACACCTTCGTCTCAGGGTGAGCTCAGCCCCCAGCTCGCGGAGGACTCGCGCAGGGGATCCCGGGAGCCCGTGCGCCAGCTGGTGTCGGGGCACCTCATCAGCCAGACGAAGGCGCTCAGCCGCGCCGAGGCCGGAGTCGGCGCGGGAGACCCCAAAGCAGTGCACCGGATGCGGACTGCTGCAAGGCGGCTGCGGTCTGCGTTGTCGACGTACGAGTCGCTGTTCGAGCCCGGCTCGACGGATGCGGTGCGGGACGACCTGAGGTGGCTCGGCCAGTCCCTCGCGGACGCCAGGGAAGCCCACGTCCTTCGTGGACGGCTCAGGGCGATGCTGGACGACGAACAGGTGGATCTCGTGGCTGACCCGGTGGCGGCCTGGCTCGAACGTGAGCTGGCGGCGGCCGAGCTGGTGGGCGCCGCGACGGCGGGGGCGGCCGTGCGCAGTGAGCGCTACCGACGGCTGCTGGCGGCACTGGAGGAGCTGGCCTCGAGCGGGCCGTGGACGGACGCAGCCGAGCGTCCTGCCCGACCCGCGGCGACGGAGCTGCTCGCGCGCGACGTCCGCATCCTGCGCCGGGCCGTCGATCGGGCGGGGAGTGCGCAGGGGCGCGATCGTGATACCGCCCTCCACACCGTCCGCAAGAAGGCCAAGAGAGTCCGGTACGCAGCCACGAGCGCTTCACCAGTCGTGGGTCAGCGTGCGGCGCGACTCGCGTCGAGGGCGACCCGGCTGCAGACCGTGCTCGGGGACCACCAGGACTCGGTCATGGCGTGTGCGGAGCTGCGTCGGTATGCCGTGACGGCTCGCCTCGCGGGGCTCGACGACGTGCCGTTCGGACGGTTGCTGGCGCTGGAGGAGCACCGGGCCCGGGCAGCCGACCAGCGCTTCGCGCGGGCGTGGCTCAAGACACCGCACCGACACGTCAGGCGATGGTTGCGCGCCGGCAAGGACTGACCCCGTCAGCCGGCGGCCCGAAGGCCTGTCACGGGGAGTCGGCGAGCCGGTTGCCCAAGGTCGTGACGACAGGCCGCGGCGACGTGTCGACGGCCAGCCGGAACACGTCGGGGCGGTGGTAGTGGCCGACCGGGTCGAACATCCGCCGCGCCGACAGCACCCGCGTGAGGTCGAGCTCGGCCAGGAGGACCGCCTCCTCGTGCCGTGACGGCCCGGCCAGGATCTCCCCGTTCGTGCCCACGATGACGGTGTTGCCGGGCTCCACCCAGTCGGGGTCGTCGGGGTCGACCTGCCAGACCCGCTCGCGGTCCGGGAAGTCGGCCGGGATCTGGTCGACGCGCAGGCACGGGTTGACGCCGATGACGAAGCAACGACCTTCGCGGGCGATGTGGCGCAAGGTGGAGACCCAGCCGTCACCCTGCGCCAGCGTCGGCGCCACCCAGACGTCCACGCCCTGGGAGTACAGGTAGAACCGTGCCAGCGGCATGTAGTTCTCCCAGCAGATGAGTCCACCCAGGCGTCCGAAGGACGTGGGGAAGGTCTCGAGGGTCGACCCGTCGCCCATGCCCCACACCGTCCGCTCCGAACCGGTGGGCATCAGCTTGCGGTGCTTCCCCAGGAGGGAGCCGTCGGGGGCGAAGTACAGCAGCGTGTTGTAGATGGTGCTCCCGGTCGCCTCCCTCTCGCTGACCCCGATCACCACGTACGCGCCCGCCTCCCTGGCCGCCTCCCCGAGCCGGCGCGTCGTCTCGCTGGGCACCACGACCGCCTGGTCGGCGAACAGCTCGAACCAGCGCTCGTCACCGTCCCAGATCCGCGCGCCGTCGATCCAGATCGGGGTCCCGGGCAGGAAGGCCTCGGGGAACACCACGAGGTCCGCGGCGCGGACCTCGTCGGTGGACAGGAGCTCCTCGACCTTGGCGAGCGTGGCCTCACGGTCCATCAACACGTATGCCGCCTGCACCGCCGCGACCTTGATGCTCGCCATACCGGCGCCTCCCGCCTCGCGGCCGGTCCGTCCGAGCGGCCTGCTCCGACGATGACCCTGCGCAACACGTGCGGTCAAGACCGCTGCGCGGCCCGCCGCACCACGCGCCACGGTGCGGCGGGCTGCAGACGCGACATAGCACGTCCTTTCGCCGCCCCGGGTCGTCGGCCGTTCGGAGGATCTTGCGACGTGTCACGGGCCGGCGCACCGGAATCCGGGCCGGGCCTTCGTACAGTGCGGGGATGAGCGAGTTGCACCGGCCCGACGACGCGGCCAGAACCCTGTCCGCCGAGCAGCGCGAGGAGCTGGTCCGGCTGATCGTGGGCTGGCGCCTGCTGGGGGAGCCCCGCCGCGTCTAGGGCCGCCTGCTCGTCGAGCCGCGCCCGCACGTCATACCCCGGAGGGAACCTCCTCGTCGTGCCCGCAGCAAGGTAGGGTCCCTGCTGGTAGGGGCGTTCGTCCTCGTCCGGCTCACCGGACACCAAGGGTCCAGCAAGAGGCCGCCGGACGGGCCCCCTCCGAGCGCCGAGGCACAGGCTGCCTCCCGCTCCACGATGGAGTCACCACGCAACTTTCGTGCGCTCGCGAGCGCACGACCCCAGGACGGCCGAAGCCGTGACCCCACCCACCACCACCAGGGACCTGCGCCCCGCGCCCACGACCCGAGGACGGCCGAAGCCTTGACCACAGCCACCACCACGAGGGACGTGCTCCCAGCGCCGACCCTCACCGGGCCCTTCTCCGTCGCGGAGAGCCGCCCGTGAACTACGAGGAAGGCCTGGTCATCGACGGCAGGTACCGCCTCGAGGACCTGATCGCGACCGGTGGCATGGGCCAGATCTGGCGAGCCCGCGACGAAATCCTTGGTCGCCAGGTCGCGGTCAAGGTCGTGCGTCCCGAGGTGGCCGAGGACTCCGGCTTCCTCGAGCGGTTCCGTGCCGAGGCCCGCAACAGCGCCGCTCTCCAGCACCCGAACATCGTCACGGTCTATGACTTCGGCGAGGGCGAGCGGAGCGCCTACCTCGTCATGGAGCTGATCGAGGGGGAGCCCCTGTCCGCCATCATCCGCGAGCGGGGCCCACTGCCTCCCGCAGAGGTCACCGAGATCCTCCACCAGGCGGCGCTGGCCCTGCAGGCGGCGCATGACGCGGGCGTCGTCCACCGTGACGTCAAACCCGCCAACATCGTGGTCGACCCTGACGGCTATGCCCGGCTGGCGGACTTCGGCATCTCGCGGGCGCTCGCCAGCGCCCCGCTGACGCAGACCGGTGAGGTGCTGGGGACGGCCCACTACCTGGCCCCCGAGCAGGTCCAGGGCATGCCCGCGGGCCCGGCCAGCGACGTCTACTCGCTGGCCGTCGTGGGCTACGAGATGCTCACCGGGGCCCGCCCCTTCGAGGGCGAGTCGATGGTGACCACGGCGCTGGCCCACCTGAGCCAGCCCGCACCCCAGCTCCCGGACCACGTCCCGGACCCCCTGCGCACCACGGTCATGGCCGGGCTCGCGAAGCTGCCCGAGGAGCGCCCCTCCAGCGCAGGCGAGTTCGCCAACTCGCTGCGCCTGCCTGAGGGCACCGTCCCCGAGCACCTCCTCGCCGGTGCCAGGTCCGCCATGAGCCCGGTCGTCGCCGGCCTGGCCGAGGGCGCGTCCACACCCCAGCCGGGCTGACCGTGGGCGGACGGCACGCCGCCTCCGGTTCCGCCACGGGTACCTCCGTGCGCGCCCTGGCCGCGGTCGCCCTCCTGCTGTGCGTCGTCGGGCTCGCCATGGCCTGGCTGTGGCCGGACGGCGCATTGCCCCAAGCGGTCGGTCAGGACGGGCAGCAGGTCAACGGCGTCGTCAGCGCGGTCGACGTCCGGGCGTGCGACGGCCCTGCCGACCCCGCGTCGTCACCCAGCCCCGCGCCGGCGGATGCGGTCTGCGGGACGGCGCAGGTTCGCCTGACCTCGGGTGACCAGCAAGGGACGACCCTCACGGTTCCCCTGCCCTCAGGACCCGGGGCGGTGACCGTCCAGTCCGGTGACCAGATCGCCCTGGCGTACTCGGCAGGGAACCCGGCGGGGACGCAGTACGCCATCATCGACCACCAGCGCGGCACCCAGCTCTGGGTCATGTTCGCGGCGTTCGCCCTCGCCGTCGTGGCCTTCGGGCGTTGGCGAGGCGTCACCGCCCTCCTCGGCCTGGGGTTCACGTTCTCCGTGATCCTCGGCTTCGTGATCCCCGCGATCCTCGACGGGAAGCCACCCCTGGCGGTCGCCATCGTGGGCTGTGCGGCCATCGTGCTCGTCGTCCTCTACCTGACGCACGGCGTGGGTCGCAGCACCACGGTGGCCCTCGCCGGCACGTTGGCCAGCCTCCTGCTGACCGGCCTGCTGTCGGTGCTGGCGGTGAGCGCCATGAAGCTGTCCGGTGGTGGTGACGAGAGCTCGTTCCTGCTGGCGCAGACCCGCGGCGTCGATCTGCGCGGGTTGCTCCTGGCCGGGATCCTGATCGGCTCGCTGGGCGTCCTCGACGACGTGACGGTCACCCAGGCGGTCACGGTGGAGGAGCTGGCCCTCGCCAACCCTGGCTTCAGCGTCGGCCAGCTGTATGCCGCGGCGACGCGCGTCGGGCGCGCCCACATCGCCTCCGTGATCAACACGATCGTGTTGGCCTACGCGGGCGCCTCGCTCCCGTTGCTGGTCCTCATCGTCGCCCTCGACGACCCGGTGGGGCAGGTGCTGTCCGACCAGCTCGTCGCGACCGAGCTGGTGCGCAGTGTGGTGGGCACGCTGGGCCTCATCGCCGCGGTCCCCATCACGACCCTGGCCGCCGCTGTCGCCGTCGCGCGGACACGGCCGGCGACAGCCTCGCCCGGGCGCTTCGGCCACCCGAGGGCATAGCGCACATATGGCCCACGGATTCTAGACGGAGCGCAAGGACCCGGGGACGACGACCTGCGGCGTGCTCTAGTCCGTTCGGCCAGTAATGCTCAGGCCAAACAGTCCTCATGGCCCCGGATGGCTTCCCCCACCCCGCGCACCGGCACGTATGTTGCCGTTCGCCCCAGTTTTCGTGATGAGGAAGGTGACTCTGTGTCCAGACTGCAGTCGGCGGCTGGCCGTGTCCCCCAGGACCTGGCCTTCGGCCACTGGTCTCTGCGCAGAAAGCTTGCGGCGGCCCTCGTCCTCCCAGTCCTGCTTGCCTTGGTGCTCGGTGGCTTGCGCGTGAAGAGCGACTTCGACCAGGCCACAGAGCTGACCAGCGCCTCCGAGGCGTCCAAGGTCGTCAAGCCGCTCATCGACTACAACGCCGCAGTCCAGACCCTCGCCACCTCCGCCGTCACCGGTGGTCCTGCACGCAACCCGTCCGTGGTGGCGTACGAGAAGGCCGCCGACACGCTTGCGCAGGCCGTGAAGAACGGCAACGTCAGCGCGCACGCGCGGGCAGAGGTCGACAAGGCGCTCGACAACGGCAAGGGCGTTCGCACCGTCATCGACCAGAAGGGTGCGCTGTCGGTCGTCATCGACAAGGCCAGCGCCACGGCCCAGGCCACCTCCGAGGTCGTCGCCTCCCTCGGCCTGAGCAGCGACGACGCGTCGGCACGCTCGGTCATCGCGATCCAGGACACCGTCGCCGCGCACCGGTCCATGACCGCGCAGCAGCTGAGCCTGGAGAACGCCAGCGACGCCGGGGCCATCATCGGCACCACCGGTCAGGTGGGCGCAGAGTCGTCCTTCCTCAGCCGGCTCAAGGCCGAGGTCATCTCGACGAACTCCTTCGACGTGCAGCGGCTCACCTACGACAACTTCCGTCGCGGCGCCACCCTCCAGAGCGCCGGCAGCGGGACCCTCGACCGCAAGTTCCTCAGCGGCAGCTACCGCGAGAGCGGCTCGGCCTACGCGACGGTCGTCCAGCGCGAGATGGACGCCCTGGTTCGCGCGCTCGACTCCCGCGCGGCCGACCTGCGGACCAGCGCCCTCATCAACGCGGGCCTCGTCGCGATCGCCCTGATGGCCACCCTCATCCTCGTGCTCGCCCTGATCAAGTCGCTGCTGACCCCCATCCGGGCCGTCCGCCTCGGCGCCCTCGACATCGCGAACACCCGACTGCCCGAGGCGGTCGCCAAGATCCGCGACGGCGAGGAGGCACCCGAGTTCGTGCCGATTCCCGTGACCACCCACGAGGAGATCGGCCAGCTGGCCCGAGCCGTCGACGACCTGCACACGCAGGCCCTGACGCTCGCCGGTGACCAGGCCCGCCTCCGCGTCCAGGTCGGGCACATGTTCGAGACGCTGTCGCGCCGCAGTACCTCCCTCATCGACCAGCAGCTCAGCCTCATCGAGCGCCTGGAGAGCGACGAAGAGGACCCGAAGCGACTGCAGTCGCTGTTCCGCCTCGACCACCTCGCCGCCCGTATGCGCCGCAACAGCGACTCGCTGCTCGTCCTCGCCGGCACCTCGACCCGTCGTGGGGCCTCCGGCTCCATCTCGGTCTCCGACGCCGTGCGCGCCGCGGTCTCCGAGGTCGAGAACTACGAGCGCATCGACATCGGCGAGACGGCAACGGACCACGTGCTCGGCGCCGTCGGATCCGACCTCATCCACCTCCTGGCCGAGATCGTCGACAACGCCCTCGCCTACTCGCCCCCGACGTCCCGTGTGGCGATCCGCGGCGCCCGCACGCCCGAAGGTGGCCTCCTCATCGAGGTCGCCGACCGTGGCCTCGGTATGCCGCCGAAGGACCTCGCGGCGATCAACGACCAGCTCGCGCACGGCGGGGACATCACCGCCGACACCGCGCGCCGGATGGGCCTCTACGTGGTCGGCAGCCTGGCCAAGCGCCACGGCATCGCCGTCCGCCTGCGCCGCAACGGCGACGAGCAGCAGGGCGTCACCGTCTCGGTGCACATCCCCGCCGGCCTGCTCGCCGAGACCTCCTCGCTGCCTGAGCGCACGCTCCGCGGCAAGTCCGCCCTGGCCCCCGCGCCGGAGGGTGTCGCTCCCACCGCCCCCGCGCCGTCGGCAGTCGGCGGCACCACCAAGGCCGGTCTGCCGACGCGGGTCCGTGGCGCCAGCGGTGCTCCGAGCACCCCTGTTCCCGGCGCTGCCAAGGCGCTGCCTACCCGCACGCCGGGCGCCCACGGCCCCGGTGCCCCGGTGCCCCTGGCAGCCCCGGCCAAGCCGGTCATCAGCAAGACCCACGGCAAGGACGCCGACGACCAGGCCAAGGCCGCCAACGGCTCGAAGGCCGACGAGGCTGACCCCAGGGCCACCAACGGATCGGCGGCCAAGGCCGACGAGAACGCGCCCAGGACCACGAACGGTCACGCCCCCGAGCCCGCAGCCCAGGTCACCCCCGTCGCCGACGACGCCGTCACGGCTGCGCCTGCCACGGACGTGCCTGCCAAGGATGACGCCACCCCTGCTGGTGACGCAGCCGCTCCGGCGACCCGCTCGGCCGCCGGCCTTCCCGTCCGCAAGCCCAGCGCGAGCCGGATCACGGAGTACCGCGAGTTCGAGGACACCCCCGACGCCGCGGCGCAGACCGACGCCGGTGAGGCGACGGCCAAGATCGACGCGCCCACTGCGAAGCAGGGCCGTCGAGGGTGGCTGCCCGGCCGCGCCAAGGCTGCCGCCGCGAAGGCCGAGGCCGAGGCCGAGGCGAACGAGCCCCGGCAGATGCCCTCCAACCTCTCGGCCTGGCTCGACCACCGCGCCAAGATGGTCGAGGCCACCAAGACCCGCGCGACGAGCGACGAGCCCGCCGCCGACGAGACCGACAGCCCCGAGTCCCTCGAGGCCACCGCAGTCGAGGTCGAGGCCCCCGCATCCGAGGTCGAGGCCCCCGCATCCGAGGTCGAGGCCGTGGAGGCCGTCGAGGCAGCCACCGACGTCGAGGCGTCCCCCGACTCGACCGAGCAGGACGCCGAGGAGGACCTGGTCGTCCCCCAGGAGTGGGTGGCCGAGGTCACCGGACAGGACGACCCGTCCGACTCCCACACCGAGGCCGAGTCCGTGGCCGCTCCCGAGGTCGCCGACACCGAAGCCACTGCCGACGTCGCCGAGCCGGGCGACCCCGACACCATCACCATCCCGGTGGCCTTCGTCGACGCCCCCGGCGCCGAGTCCGGCCGCGCGCCGCTCGACCGCTCCACGACCCTCCCGACCCGCATCCCCGGCACGTCCGGCGCGCCGACCGAGGAGGTCGACACCCGCGTGATGGGTCGTCCGGCCCTGCGGGCGCACAGCTCGTCCTTCTTCGGGGCCCGCAAGGCTCGCGACGCCCAGCCGGTCGCCGAGGCGGCCGTGGTGGAACCCGCCGTGGCCGAGGCGCCGGTCGAGGAGCCCGTCGACGAGCCGGTTGCCGAGGCGGCCGTGGTGGAATCCGCCGTGGCCGAGGCGCCGGTCGAGGAGCTCGTCGCCGAGCCCGTGGCAGAGGCAGCCGTCGAGGCTGACGCCGATGCCCAGCCCGTCGCCGAGGCCGAGGCCGAGGCCGCCACCGACGACACCCCCCACGACGCCACCGACGACACCGACGACACCTCGGCGACGGACGCCCACCTCGAGACCGAGGACGCCACCGAGGTGACGGACGCGGTCGACGGTGCGCAGCCGGCATACGACGTGGACACCGAGGTGGCCCAGGACGAGGTGCCGAGCGAGACGCAGCCGGAACCAGAGGTTTCACAGGTCGCAAAGGCGCGACCCGTCAGCATGAACGAGACCCCGATCTTCCGGGCGATGATGTCGCGGTGGCTCACCGACGACGCCGACCCCGCTGGTCCTTCGCAGTGGGCTCCGACCGAAGCTGACGAGGCCTGGTCGGCCGCCGCCCGCATCGAGGAGGCACACCCGCTGGAAGAGTCCCCCGCCGGCCTGCCCAAGAGGCGTCCCGGCAACTACCTGATCCCCGGTGCCATCGAGTCGGACACCCCGGCCCCCGCAGCCCCCGCTGTGAACCGGCGTGACCCCGAGGCGATCCGCCGCAACCTGCAACGCCACCAACAGGGTGTGAGCTCCGGCCGCACCGAAGCGCAAGAAGCACACGACGGTAACCACCGAGAGGAAGCCGATGTACACCACTGACGCCATGACCCAGCCCAAGGGCGAGTACGACTGGCTCGTGGCCAAGTTCACGACCGAGACCCCAGGCGTGTCCCACGCGATCCTGGTGTCGGCCGACGGACTGCCGATGGCCTCCAGCGAGCAGCTCCCCCCGGAGCGCGCCGAGCAGATGGCCGCCGTGGCGTCCGGGATGGCGAGCCTGGCCTCCGGCGCGGCCCGCCTGTTCCAGGGTGGCACCGTGCTCCAGTCCGTCATCGAGATGGAGCTCGGCTACCTGCTGCTGATGAGTGTCGGCGACGGTTCGCACCTGGCCGCGCTCACCAGCACCGACTCCGACATCGGTCAGGTCGGCTACGAGATGGCGGTCCTCGTGGACCGTGTCGGTCAGATGATCGACGCGGCTGCGCGGACCCCGATGTCGGGGTAGTCCATGGCGCCAGACGCACACGAGCAGACGGCCGCACCCAGGCTGGTGCGCCCCTATGCCCTCACGTCCGGGCGCACCGAGTCCGTGGTCGACCTACCCATCGAGGCCACGCTCGAGGTGTTGCCGGCAGGACGTGAGAAGACCTGGCCCGAGGGAGACCTCTCGGGACGGATCATCGAGCTCTGTGCCGCATCCCAGTCGGTGGCCGAGGTCTCCGCAAAACTTCACATCCCGCTCGGCGTGGCACGCGTCCTGCTCGGTGACCTCATCAGCGCCGGACACATGCGGACACGCACCACCATCTCCGAAAACACCACCACCGACGAACGACGTGCACTCATCGAAAGGACACTCAGTGGACTACGCGCCCTCTAACCGCAACAGCGCCTCGACGAAGATTGTCGTGGCCGGCGGCTTCGGCGTCGGCAAGACCACCTTCGTTGGCGCCGTCTCCGAGATCGACCCGCTGCGCACCGAGGCCCTGGTGACCCAGGAGTCCGAGGGTCAGGACGACATCTCCAAGGTCCAGCAGAAGGCCACGACCACCGTGGCCATGGACTTCGGTCGCATCACGCTGGCCGAGAACCTCGTCCTGTACCTGTTCGGCACCCCCGGTCAGCGCCGCTTCTGGTTCATGTGGGACGACCTGGTCAAGGGCGCCATCGGTGCCGTCGTCCTGGTCGACACCCGCCGGCTCGACGACTCGTTCGCCGCCGTGGACTACTTCGAGGCCAAGGGCCTGCCGTTCATCGTCGCGCTCAACGAGTTCGAGGGCGCCCAGACGTTCGGCACCGAGGAGATCCGCGAGGCCCTCGCCATCCCGTCGCACATCCCGATCATCACCGTGGATGCCCGTGACCGGGAGTCGGCCAAGCACGCCCTCGTCCGCATCACCGAGTTCGCGCTCACCCAGCTCAGCAACGTGGCCACCGCCTCGGCCTGAGCCACGGCACGACCCTCGACGGAGCCCGGCACCACCTCTGGTGCCGGGCTCCGCGCGCGTCGTCAGAGCCCGTCGAGGACCGGGGCGAGCCGGGCGACGTCGTCGGGCCCCCCGAGGTCGGGCAGCCCCACGAACACCGTGCTCACCCCGAAGTCTCGGTGCAGCACCCGGTAGCGCTCCCCGTGGGCGTCGGCCTCGCCGGCGTGGTGGCGCGCCGCATAGGTCGCCGCCGCGGTGCGGCCGCGAAGCCGCTCGACCCGTCGCCACGTGTCGTCGCGGTCGGTCCCCACCACCGGGAGGTCGAGCACCGTCACTGCCACCTCACCGGGGTCCCGTCCGACGTCGGCGCAGTGCCGGTGCAGCACCTCGACCTTGCGGGCCAGCGTGGCCGGGTCGCTCGGCAGGTTGCAGGCGTCGCCGAGCTCCGCCGCGATGCGCAGGGTGCGCCGCTCTCCCGAGCCGCCCACGATGATCGGGGGCGTCCCGACCGGCCGCGGGTATGCCGTGGTCTCGGGGAGGCTGACCCGCGCCCCTTCGTGGGCCTTGGTGCCCTTGGACCAGAGGGCCCGCATGGTCTCGATCGTCACCTCGAGCTGGTCGAGGCGCTCGGCTGCCGGGGGGAAGGGGAGCCCGAAGCCGAGGTGCTCGCGTTCCCACCAGCCTGCGCCGACGCCCACGAAGGCGCGACCACCGGACAGGACGTCGAGCGTGGCAACGGTCTTCGCGAGGATCCCCGGCGCCCGGTAGGTCACGGGCGACACGAGGGTGCCCAGCCGCAGCGAGGTGTCGAGGCCCGCGAGCAGGCCGAGGGTGACCCACGGCTCGGGGATCGGCTCCCACGCCCGGTCGACCTGCGGGATCTGGATGAGGTGGTCCATGAGGGCGAGCCCGGCGAAGCCGGCGTCATCCGCGGCAAGGGCGATGTCGCGCAGCCACCCCGTGGGGTCCTGCCCCCACGGGAACCGCGAGACCTGCAGCACGACGTCGACGGCGGCGGACCGGTGCGCCGGTCGTGCCGGAGCGGGCTGCTCGGCGACGTCAGGGCTGGTGGCCCCGGGGCTGACGGTCAGCACGTGGTCCCAGCTCTCGGCGGCCAGCGCCTGCCCGACGCCCGCCGCGCGACCCAGCTGCTGGGCCATCACGCGAGCTGGCACGCGCCGGTCACGGGCCGCGTTGCGTTCACGGCAGACCGGCGCTGGGGTGTCGAGATGCACTGCGACGCAAGGGATTCCGGCCGACCTGGCGAGGTCCCGAAACGTCTCGCGCAGAGCCGGGTCGAGTCCGAGGGTGTCGACCACGACGGTCAGCCGACGCCCGGCTCGGGCCCGGACGATCTGGTGGAGCAGGGCGAATGCGTCGTCGGACGCGTCGAGGTCGTGCTCGCCGCTGCCGACCACTGCCCGCAGCGCGTCCGAGGACACGATCTCCTGGGGGCGGTACCGCCGGGCAGCCCACGCCGACTTGCCCGCGCCGCTCGGCCCGACGAGGACCACCAGGGCGGGGTCGGGCAGGCGGTTCTCCTGGCTCAGTGGCCGGCCTTCGCCTCGTGGCTGACCAGGCCGACCAGGTTGCCCTCGCTGTCGCGGATGAAGGCCATCCACTCGTCGTGGCCGGCGGGCCCGAGCGAGTCGTCGGTGTGCTGGAAGATCACGTGCGGTTCGACCTCGATCGTGGCCCCCCGCCCGCGCAGGTCCTCGACCGAGGCCCGCACGTCGTCGACCGACAGGTACAGCATCGCGGAAGGGGCGCCGCCCTCGAGCAGGAGGCGGGTGCCGGCGCCGAGGGCGAAGAAGAGCAGTCCCGGCGGCTCGAACCGGCCGATCGGCGGCGACCCGAGCAGGTGCTCGTAGAAAGCCGCGGCACGGTCAAGGTCGTCCGCGTGCTGCGCCACCTGCGCCAGTCGGTGCCCACCGCTCACCGCCACCACCTCCTGCCCCGAAATCTAGACCTGCCCGGCCCCGTGCGACACCGGTCCGCCCGGAGCGGTCTCGGCAACGCGACGCAGCACCTCGCGGGTGACGAGGTCGGGACACAGCTCGGGCAGCCAGTGCCCGGCCTCCACCTCGACGAACCGGTAGTCGGCCGCCACGAACTGCGCGGTGAGCTCGGCGGCCTCCCGGCCGAGAGCCTCGTCGAGCGAGCCCCAGATGTAGGTCGTGGGGACCTGGATCCGTTCCTGGTCCGACTCACGGAGCGCAGTCTCGGCGCGAGATGCCTTGGCGCGCAGTCGATCCCGGACCTTCCTCGCCTGCAGGACGCCCAGCGCGCGGTACCAGCCCAACCCGCCCCGGGCCATCCCGGGCCGGCGGAACCGGGCGGCATACCGCTGGGCGAGGGGCGCGGGCAGGCCGCTGCGCGCGAGCACCGTCCGCAGCCGGAAGCGCAGGAGCAGCTCCGGCAGGAGGGGCAGCTGGAACGTCAGCAGGTACCAGCTGCGCCGCTGCTGGTCCCGACCTCGCAGCGCCAGCGCCATCGCACGGTGGTGAGGGGTGGACAGCACGGTGAGCGAGCGGAGCCGGGTGGGGTGGCGCTCCGCGAACGCCCACGCCACCGTCCCGCCCCAGTCGTGACCGACGAGGTGGGCCCGGCCGACGCCGGCCGAGTCGAGCAGCGCGGCCACGTCGGCGACGAGCTCGGACACGGCATACGCGCCGCGGCCCCGCGGAAGGGCTCCGGGCGAGTAGCCGCGCTGGTCGACCGTGAGCACCCGCAGGCCGGCCGCCGTCAGCGGGGGCACCACGGCGTCGAACGCGCGCTGGTCCTGCGGCCAGCCGTGCAGCAGGACCACCGTCTCGCCGCCCACGGGGCCGCGGTCGGTCACGTCGAAGGTCAGGCCCTGCCGGCTGAACTGCTCCACCCCGTGAACCTACCCGGCGCACCGGCCGTGGTCCGGTGACAATGGTGACGTGCCGACCTTCCGCTTCCACCACCAGTGGGCGCTCGACGCGCCCGTGCCGCACGTCTACTCGGCCCTCGCCGACGTCGAGAGGTATGCCGTGTGGTGGCCGCAGGTGCGCAGCGTCGAGCGCATCGACGACGAGTCGGGACGCACCTCGATCCGCAGCTTCCTGCCCTACACGCTGCACCTCGTGCTGCGCCGTGACGTCGAGGACGAGGCCGACGGCATCCTGCGGGTGGCCGTCTCGGGCGACCTCGAGGGCTGGTGCCAGTGGCAGCTGCGCGCCGGCCCCGAGGGGACGACGGCGACGTTCGACCAGGAGGCCTCGGTCACGCCGACGCTGCTCGCCCGGACGGCCCCGGTGACCGGGCCGCTGCTGCGGGCCAACCACTCGTGGATGATGCGGTCGGGGCGGGCGGGACTCGCGGACTACCTCGACCGCGCCTCGTGATGGCCCCCGCGCCTGCCTCCCACCCCCTGGGCGGACGCCGCGCCTGGCTGGTCTACACCGCCGCTGTCCTCGTCTACATCCTGTCGGTGTTCCACCGCAGCTCGCTCGGGGTGGCGGGACTGCTGGCGACCGAGCGGTTCGACATCGCGGCGACCCAGCTCAGCGTGTTCACGATGGTCCAGCTGCTCGTCTACGCGGCCATGCAGATCCCGGTCGGGGCGCTGCTCGACCGGTTCGGCCCCCGCAACCTGCTGCTCAGCGGGATCACGATCCTGACCCTGGCCCAGCTCGGTTTCGCCTTCGCAGACACGTTCGCCCTCGGGGTCGTGGCGCGGGTGTTCGTGGGCATGGGCGACTCGATGGTCTTCGTCCCGCTGCTGCGGCTGGTGTCCCTGTGGTTCCCGCCGCTGCGGATCCCGATGGTGTCGCAGCTGACCGGCCTGCTCGGCCAGATCGGCGCGCTCACCGCGGCTTCCCCCCTCGTCTACGCGCTGCACCGGTGGGGGTGGACGCCCAGCTATGCCACCGCTGCGGGCCTGGGCGTGCTGCTCGCCGTCCTCGTGCTCTGTGTCGTGCGGGACTCGCCCCACCCCGACCACGAGCTCGACCAGATCAAGCTGCGGGCCCTCGCCCGCGTCGTGCGCGCGGCGTGGCGCACCCCGGGCACGAGGCTGGGGCTCTGGTCCCACTTCTCGGCGCAGTTCGGGGCGACGGTCTTCGCCCTGCTCTGGGGCTATCCGTTCCTCGTTGCGGGACAAGGACTTTCGCCCAACGCGGCAGGCAACCTGCTCATGCTGATGACGGTCACGACGGTGGTGTCGAGCCCGCTCATCGGCAGCTTCGTCACCAAGTACCCGTTCTCGCGCTCGACGCTCATCCTGGGCATCGTCGGGGCGATCATGACGGTCTGGGCGGTGGTCCTGCTCTGGCCGGGCCGCGCGCCGTTGCCGCTGCTCGTGGTGCTCGTCGTCGTGACGGCGGTCGGGGGGCCGGGCTCGCTCGTCGGCTTCGACCTGGCCCGCACGTTCAACCCGCCGACCCGGCTGGGCAGCGCCACCGGCATCGTCAACGTGGGTGGCTTCCTCGCGTCCCTGTCGACGGTCACGCTGATCGGGATCATCCTCGACCGGGTCGCGCCCGGCGGACCCTCCACCTATGACGTGGACACGTTCCGGGTGGCCATGTCGGCGCAGTACCTCGTGTGGGGTCTGGGAGTGGTCCAGATCCTGCGTTACCGCCGCAAGGCCCGTCGCGGGCTGCGCGAGAGCGACCCGGAGGCGTATGCCGCGCTGCGGGCCGGGGAGTCCATCACTCCCTGAGCCCGGCGCGGCCCGGCGAAATGTCCGGGTCGTCCGGCTGGTGAAGGCCCCGGGACGCCGCCGCCGCGGCGCCCCGGACGAGCCTTCAGAAGGCCTCCCACCTGCGCAAACGTCAGTTTCGTTACCGATTCGTGATCGACTCTGGACAGGTGATCGAATCGTGGGGTCTGCCTGCTGAAAAACATGCATGTAACTCGATGAATGACATGGCTGTCATTTCGCCTGCCGCCCCGAAAGGCGTGGGATTTGTGTGACGGGAGTGCTCTGAGTGAAAACCCGGCTCTAGTCTCGTCCGGCTGCCCCCATTCGAGAAAGAGGCATCCCCCGTGCCCGGTACACCCGCTCCCCGCCGCGCCCTCCGCGCAGCGGCGACGCTGTCCCTCGTGGGGATCTTCGCTGCCACCTCGACCCTCGCGGCCGTGGCCGACCCCGAGCCGGTCTATCCCTCGCAGAGCCAGGTCGACACGGCCAGGAAGGCCGTCGCGGGCACCGCGGGCAAGGTGTCCTCGCTGGACGCCCAGTACGCCGCCGCCAGCGCCCGCCTCGACGACGTGCAGGAGCAGGCGGCGATCGCCTCCGAGGCCTACAACGGCGCGCGGTACAAGCTCGACCGCCGGACCGCGGAGACCGCTGCCGCCCGCAAGAGGGCCGAGGCCGCCCAGGCGATCGCCGACGCGGCGAGCCTGGAGGTCCGCCGGTACGCGGCCGTGATGTACCAGCAGGGCGGCAGCCTCGGCGAGCTGGAGGCCTACCTGTCGAGCAAGGGCCCGCAGGACATGATCGACCGGGCCACCGCGCTCGAGGCCGTCGGTGACGCCCGCTCCCGCACGATGCAGAAGGCCGCGGCGACCTCGATCGTGGCCGCGACGATGAAGAAGCAGGCCGCACAGGCCGAGGCGCAGCAGGCCGCCGCCGCGCACGATGCGCAGCAGGCCCGGGACGCCGCGCAGGCGAAGGCGCAGGCAGCCGAGACGGCCGCCGCCCAGATCCAGCAGCAGCAGCAGACCCTCGTGACCCAGCTGGCCTCGCTGCGCAAGACCTCGGTGGACCTCGAGAAGGCCCGGCAGACCGGGCTCGCCGCCGCTGCCGCCGCGCGGGCTGCCGCCGCGGAGGCGGCCAAGCAGGCCCGCCTCGCCGAGGCCCGGGCCAAGGCTGCGCGGGATGCTGCGTCGCGAGCCGCCGCCAGGGCCGCGGCCAAGCGCGCCGCAGCCGAGGCCGCGCGCCAGAGAGC
>NZ_JBFUEO010000034.1:0-33015 GCF_056403935.1 Pedococcus sp. P2_E4
GGGCGGCCCCTCGGGGTGCGGTGAGGTCGTCGGTCAGCCGGCGTACGGCGTGGCAGCCTTGACGGTCACCGCGATGGTCTTGCCGTTGGGGGCGTTGTAGGACGCCTTGTCGCCGATCTTCTTGCCGTTGATGGCGGCTCCGAGCGGGGACTTCTCGCTGTAGACGTCGAGGTCGCTGTCGCCGGCGATCTCGCGCGAGCCGAGCAGGAAGGTGACGTCGTCGCCGAACATGTCGACGGTGACCACCATGCCGGGCTCCACCACGCCGTCGTCGGCGGGCTTGGTGCCGACGGTGGCGTTCTCGAGCAGCTGGGTCAGCTGGCGGATGCGGGCCTCCATCTTGCCCTGCTCCTCCTTGGCTGCGTGGTAGCCGCCGTTCTCCTTCAGGTCGCCTTCCTCACGGGCCGCCTCGATCTTCTTGGCGATCTCCGTGCGGCCGACGCCGGAGAGCTGGTCCAGCTCGGCCTTCAGTCGGTCGAAGGCCTCCTGGGTCAGGTAGCTCGCGGTGGGGGTCGCGGTCTCGCTCACGGTGTTACTCCTTGATCGGGGTCCCGTCCGGCGCCGTCGAGGCACCTAGGGGCATGTACGCGTAGCGGCCCGGACCCCGACCATGTCGTCAGGTCCAGACCGCTTGGTGAAAGGACAATGCTACCGCGAGACGCCGGAAACGGTCCATTCTGTCCGAAGTCAACCAGCCGATCGGACGGACTCGCGCCAGACCCCTCCACGCGACGAATGCGCAGGTCAGAGCGTTGTATGGCGGGTGCGGCGGCACCCGGGGTGAGGCGCCCCACGGCGTCCCGCGGGGCGACCCCAAGACAGTCCCAAGTGCGACCCGGCACTCTGGTCGCGTCGGACACCCCGGCCCCGGACCAACCCGCAGGATCGAAGGAGCGACGGCATGACCAGCACCACGGTGAGCACCCCGACGACGACCCCCGACGCCGACACCTCGGTGCGTCGACTGCGGGTCGCGATGGCCGTCCTGGTCCTCACCGACCTCGTCGGCGGACTGCTCGCGGTCGCGAGCTCGGTCAACACCTGGGGCGAGGCGTGGGGTCCCGAGGCCCTGCTCGCGGCGCCGGTGCCCATGATCGTGGCCCAGGTCCTGCTCGTGGTGGTCGCGAACCGGTGGCAGAACCGGTGGGCCGCGGTCGCTGCCGTCCTCCTGGCCGTCGCCTGCCTGGTGAGCGTGGTCTCGGGGTTCTTCGACGGCGGGCTGCGCAACGACGAGCTGGGCGCGGGCCTGTTCGCCTTCCAGCTGGCGCTGCTCGCGGTCACTTCCGTCGTCGGGTTGCTGGCAGCGGTCCGGGCCGCGACGGTGGTCAGGCTCCGGCGCAGGACTCCACGACGCCCGTGACGGCGCGGGACGTCGTGCGCACGACCGTCTCCTGGTGGATCGAGCGCTCCTGTGTCGGCGGCACGTCCACCGTGACCACGCCGACGACACCGAAGGCCTGGTCGAGGGCGCGCACCCGGCAGGTGACCGCCTGACCGGGTGAGCGGTGCACGTCGAACTCGACCCGGACGCTGCGGTCGTCGACGACCTTGAACCCGGTGTCCGTGAACGTCACCTGCCCCACGGAGTTGGCCAGCCCCAGCCAGATGGCCAGCGCCGAGCCGAGCGTGCAGCCGACGATGCCGACCACCCACCACCTGCCGGTGCCGGGGGTGGGACGGGGGAGCGGCATGGGTGTTCCTCGACTGGGTGAGAGGATGGCGAACGGTGTGGTTCGCCCGGCGGACTGCACCCATTGTCCGTGATGGCTTTCGGTGCTGGTGAAAGAGGTTGAGCAGGTGGCTGACCGGTTGCGACTCATGGCGGTGCACGCGCACCCCGACGACGAGTCGAGCAAGGGTGCCGCGACGAGTGCCAAGTACGTCGCCGACGGGGTGGACGTGCTCGTGGTCTCGTGCACAGGGGGCGAGCGCGGTGACGTGCTCAACCCGCACCTCAAGGACGACCCGCACATCGCTCGCGACCTGGCGCAGGTGCGCCGCGACGAGATGATGCGGGCCCAGGAAATCCTCGGCGTCCAGCACACCTGGCTGGGGTTCGTGGACTCCGGCCTGCCCGAGGGCGACCCGCTCCCGCCACTGCCGGACGGGTGCTTCGCGCTCGAGCCGATCGACGTGACGACCGAGGCGCTCGTCCGTGAGATCCGCCGCTTCAGGCCGCACGTCATGACGACCTACGACGAGAACGGCGGCTACCCGCACCCCGACCACATCATGTGCCACACGGTGTCGATGTCGGCCTTCGAGGCGGCCGGTGACCCCACCGCATACCCGCACGCGGGGGAGCCCTGGCAGCCGCTGAAGATCTACTACACGGCTCACAACCGCGACAAGTACGCCGCGTACCACGAGGCGATGCTCGAGGCCGGTCTCGAGAGCCCGTATGCCGAGTGGCTGGAGGGCTGGGACCCCGCTCGCAACCGCACCATCACCACCCGGGTCGAGTGCGCGGACTACTTCGACAAGCGCGACCAGGCACTGCTGGCGCACGCCACGCAGGTCGACCCGGACGGCTCGTGGTTCCACGTGCCGCGTGAGCTCCAGCAGCGGATCTGGCCGACGGAGGACTTCGAGGCAGCGGTCTCCTACGTGCCTGTCGTGCCGGTCGAGACCGACCTGTTCGCGGGGATCGACGACGCCGCCGCCGGCGACGCGCTCGCGACCAGCGCCGACCTCGCGATCCGCTACGACGGCCGCAAGGAGGCCCGCTCGTGAACGGCGCCCCGTCCTCGATGGTGAGCCCCGGGCTGTGGGGGTTCCTGGCCTTCTTCCTGCTGGCGCTCGCCCTGTACCTGCTGATGCGCAACATGAACGCGCGGATGCGGCGGATGTCCTACCGCTCGGAGGAGCTCGCCCGCGAGGCGCAGGCCGAGGCCGAGGCGAGCAAGGCCGCGAAGAACGCCCGGCGTCCGGGCTCGGACCCAGCCACCCCGGGCGCCTCCGACGGCGCCACGCCGGATGACGGGACCGACGATCCGGAGCAGACTGGCCCCACCCACCCCTAGTCCCGCGCCGTGGGACGGGGCCGCTCCCGGGAGGACCTGTCATGAGTGGTCGGATCGTGCACTTCGAGCTGCCGTACGAGGACCGCGACCGCGCGTCCACGTTCTACACCGAGCTGTTCGGCTGGGACATCCAGACGTTCCCGGGCATGGACTACTCGATGGTGACCACTGGCCCTTCAGGAGACCAGGGGCCCACGGAGCCGGGTTTCATCAACGGCGGGATGGGTGCCAACGAGGGGAACCTCACCGGACCGCGCGTGGTGATCGACGTCGAGGACATCGACGCCACGCTGCGCGAGGTCGAGGCCCGGGGCGGCCAGGCGGTGGCGGCCAAGTCGCCTGTGGCGCAGATGGGGTGGTCGGCCTACTTCCGCGACAGCGAGGGCAACGTCGTGGGGCTGTGGCAGACCAACCCCGACGGCTGACCGGGACCGGTCAGGCGGAGGGGCCGGCGCCGTAGACCGACATCGCCACCGCGATGTAGTGCACGACGAACGCGGCGACGGTCAGCGTGTGGAAGATCTCGTGGAACCCGAACCAGCGCGGTGACGGGTTCGGCCGCTTGATGCCGTAGACGAGGGCGCCGGCGGTGTAGAGCAGGCCGCCCACGGCGAGCAGCGTCACGATGGCGGGGCCACCGAAGTGCAGCAGCGGGCCCATGTAGAACACGGCGACCCATCCGAGGGCCACGTAGATCGGGGTGTACAGCCAGCGCGGCGCCCCGACCCAGAAGACGCGGAAGAGCACGCCGCCGATGGCGCCGATCCACACGATCAGCAGCATCTGCACGGCCTGGCCGCGGGGGAGCAGCAGGGCGAAGGGTGTGTACGTCCCGGCGATGATGAGGAAGATGTTGGAGTGGTCCATCCGCTTGAGCACACCGGCCACGGTGGGGGACCAGTTGCCGCGGTGGTAGACCGCGGACGTGCCGAAGAGCAGCCAGGCGGTCACGGAGAACACGGTGGCGGCGATGCGAGCGTTGGTCGTGGGGGCAAGCGCGATGAGCACGATGCCGGCAGCGAGCGACAGGGGCACCATGCCGGCGTGCAGCCAGCCCCGCAGGTGCGGCTTGACGGCGGCGACGACGGACTCGAACGGGCCCTGGTCGCCCCGGCCGGTGTCGGTCCTGGGTTCGGTGGTCATGCGTCCACTGTAACCTACGCAACCGTAGGTTACTACTGCGTAGGTTGTGAGGTCCCCCTCGCGGGCGCGCCGGAACCCGCTCACCGCTCCTGACCGCCCTGCGCCCGGGGGCGGGAGTAGCGTGGTGGCCGTGGCGCTGACCGACTTCCTGTATGCCGCGTACGAGCGGCGGCTCGCACGCCGGCTGTCGAGGGCGACCCTCCCGCGCCACGTCGGCGTGATGCTCGACGGCAACCGGCGCTGGGCGGCCGAGCGCGGCCACGGCACCAAGGAAGGCCACCAGGCCGGGGCCGACAACATCGCCAACTTCCTCGAGTGGTGCGAGGAGGCCAGGGTCGAGGTCGTCACGTTGTGGCTGCTGTCCACCGACAACCTCAGCCGGCCCGCCGCCGAGGTGGGGCCGCTGCTGTCGATCATCGAGACCGCCGTCGCCGACCTCGCCGCCACCAAGCGCTGGAAGATCAACCCCGTCGGGTCGCTCGACCTGCTCCCGGCCCACACCGCCCAGAGCCTCAAGGAGAGCGCCGACCTCACCGAGGACGTGCAGGGCATCACCGTCAACGTCGCCGTCGGCTACGGCGGCCGGCAGGAGATCACCGACGCGGTGCGGTCGATGCTGATGGCGCACGCCGCGAACGGCACGACCATCGAGGAGCTCGCCGAGACGCTCCAGGTGGAGCACATCGCCGAGCACCTCTACACCAAGGGCCAGCCCGACCCCGACCTGGTGATCCGGACGTCCGGGGAGCAGCGGCTCTCGGGGTTCCTCCTCTGGCAGAGCGCGCACAGCGAGTTCTACTTCTGCGAGGCCTACTGGCCGGACTTCCGGCACGTCGACTTCCTGCGCGCGCTGCGCGCCTACTCCGAGCGCAACCGCCGCTTCGGCGGGTAGCCGACCAAGGGCTCCGTGGCGGCTAGGCGCCGACCAAGGGCTCCGTGGCGGCTAGGCGCCGACCAAGGGCTCAGCGGCGGCTGAGCCGCCGAAAAGGGGGCTCAGCGGCGGCTGAGGGGCACCGCGGCATACCAACGTCCGAGGGGCGTATCGGGCCAACGGGTTAACTCTGGATGACACGCCGCGAGGTTGCCCTCCACGGGGTCGGGTGGGTCGTACCGTCCGTAGTGACGCGGGGCACCCGTCCCGCGTTCGGGGAGGCCAACCTATGGAGCAGATCCAGCTCCGGGCGGAGGGCCGGACCCGGCCCCACCGCAGTGGTGGCGCCTGGTCCCGGCACCTCGGTCGCGAGTAGGCGCACTGCGCCGGGTGCGGCGCGCTGTGCCAAGGAGAGACATTGGCTTCGAACCACGACAACCCCGTCGCTTCGCCCCGCAAGGCCACGTCGGTCCGTGCCCAGGCCGGCTCGAAGTCCAGCACCAAGGCCGGCGTCCGAACCCCCGAGGCCACCGAGTCCCCGACGCCCAGTCGCACGTTCGTCCTCGACACCTCGGTGCTGTTGTCCGACCCGCGCGCGATGGTGCGGTTCAAGGAGCACGAGGTCGTCCTGCCGGTTGTCGTGGTCACCGAGCTCGAGGCCAAGCGTCACCACCCCGAGCTCGGCTACTTCGCGCGCCAGGCGCTGCGGCTGCTCGACGACCTGCGGATCAGCCAGGGCCGGCTCGACGCGCCCGTCTCCGTCGGCGACGAGGGCGGCACCCTGCGGGTCGAGCTCAACCACACGGACCCCGCGTCGTTGCCGGCGGGCTTCCGCCTCGGCGACAACGACACCCGGATCCTCTCGGTCGCCAAGAACCTGTCCAACGAGGGCTTCGACGTCACCATCGTCAGCAAGGACCTGCCGATGCGCGTCAAGGCGTCGGCCGTGGGCCTGGCCGCCGAGGAGTACCGCGCCGAGCTGGCCATCGACTCCGGCTGGACCGGCATGGCCGAGCTGGACGTCACCACCGAGGAGATGGACTCGCTCTACGAGCACGGTCGCATCGAGAACGCCGCCGCCGCCGAGATGCCCTGCCACACCGGTGTCGTCCTGCTCTCGCCGCGGGGCAGCGGTCTGGGGCGGGTCGGTGCCGACAAGCAGGTGCGTCTGGTCCGTGGCGACCGTGACGCGTTCGGCCTGCACGGTCGCAGCGCCGAGCAGCGCATCGCGCTCGACATCCTGCTCGACCCCGACGTGGGCATCGTGTCGCTCGGTGGGCGCGCCGGCACGGGCAAGTCGGCGCTCGCCCTCTGCGCCGGCATCGAGGCGGTCATGGAGCGGCGCCAGCAGCGCAAGGTCGTCGTCTTCCGCCCGCTGTACGCCGTGGGTGGCCAGGAGCTCGGCTACCTGCCCGGCAGCGAGTCCGAGAAGATGGGCCCGTGGGCGCAGGCCGTCTTCGACACCCTCGGCGCCCTGGTGTCGCACGAGGTGGTCGAGGAGATCATGGACCGCGGCATGCTCGAGGTCCTGCCGCTCACGCACATCCGCGGACGCTCGCTGCACGACGCGTTCGTCATCGTGGACGAGGCGCAGTCCCTCGAGCGCAACGTCCTGCTGACGGTGCTCTCGCGCATCGGCCAGAACTCCCGCGTGGTCCTCACCCACGACGTCGCCCAGCGGGACAACCTGCGGGTCGGCCGTCACGACGGCGTCGCCGCAGTGATCGAGGCGCTCAAGGGCCACCCGTTGTTCGCCCACGTCACCCTGACCCGGTCCGAGCGCAGCCCGATCGCGGCACTCGTGACCGACCTGCTCGAGGGGCTCGAGGTCTGACCCCGCACGCGTGAGGGGGCGACGCCCGCCGGGCCACGAGGCCCGGCGGGCGTCCTCGTCGTGTGAGCCCCACCACGGGAGGTGGTGCGGCGGGTCAGCCGAAAGGATGAATCCTGCACCTCACCCGTCACAGGGGCCCCAGAAGTGCACAGGGCGATTGGTGGTCATGGGTATGCCTCGGGTAAGGTCTCGGTTTCATAACGTGCCGGATCGCGACTTCACGAGGCGACTGGGCGCACAGATCCCTGGCACCGATGAGGCCACCCGCGATGGTGGCTTCTCCTTTGGAGGAACACCGTATGAGCAAGGCCTACCACGGTCGACACCGCAACGTGTCGACCCACGGCAGGAAGCCCACTCGGTCCTCCGGTCTCGCGCGGGCGATCCGTCGCCCCGCGGTCACCTCGAGCGTGCTGCTCGCCGTCCTCGCGACGACTGCGGCGGGCTACCAGGCCAGCGGGCAGCAGGCCGGCACGGCAGGCTTCACCATCAGCACCGAGGCGATCGCCCAGGCCAACGAGCTCTCGGACACGCAGATCGAGGACTCCGCCCGCCTCGCTGCCGACCGCAACGACACCAACGCCAGCAGCGCCGCCGCCCAGGAGCGCGCGCGCCTCGCCGCCGTCGAGGCCGCCAAGGCAGCCGACGAGGCCCGCCGCGAGGCCGCCAAGAAGGCCGCACGCGACAAGGCCCGCAAGGCCCTCGAGGCCAAGAAGCAGGCCCTGATCGCCAACGCCCAGAAGGACCCCCGTGGCGCTGCCCGGGCGCTGCTCGGCGACTATGGCTTCGACGACAGCCAGTGGTCCTGCCTGGACAACCTCTGGCACGGCGAGAGCGGCTGGCGCTACACCGCCACGAACTCCTCCTCCGGCGCCTACGGCATCCCGCAGTCCCTGCCGGCGTCCAAGATGGCCACCGTGGGCGACGACTACCTCACCAACCCGGTCACCCAGATCAAGTGGGGCCTGCAGTACATCAAGAGCTCCTACGGCACCCCGTGTGGCGCCTGGAGTGCGTGGCAGGGCCGGTCGCCGCACTGGTACTGAGCCACGGCCCAACGCACCGACCACGAAGCCGCACCCCTCGGGGTGCGGCTTCGTCGTGTGGTGGCCGGGTCCTCGGTATGCGGTGTGCCGCGCCTGCGCCCCGGGCGCCTCTCAGCGGGGCGGGCGGGTCATCGCGAGGACGTCGAGCGCCTCGTCGAGCTGCTCCTCGGTGAGCTCGCCGCTCGCGACGTGGCCACGCTCCACGACGACATCCCGGATCGGGCGACGCTCGGCGATGGACTGCTTGGCGACGGCGGCGGCGGCCTCGTACCCGATGTACCGGTTGAGGGGGGTGACGATGGACGGCGACCCCTCGGCGAGCTCCCTGGCGCGGTCCCGGTCGGCCTCGATGCCGGAGACACAGCGGTCGGCGAGGAGGCGGCTGGTCACGGCCAGCAGGTGGGTCGACTCGAGGATGTTGCGGGCCAGGACCGGCAGCATGACGTTGAGCTCGAAGGCGCCGGAGGCGCCGGCCACGGTGATGGCGGTGTCGTTGCCGATCACCTGGGCGCACGCCATCAGCGTGGCCTCGGGGATCACCGGGTTGACCTTGCCCGGCATGATGCTCGACCCGGGTTGGAGGTCCGGCAGCCTGATCTCCCCGAGCCCTGAGCGAGGGCCCGACGACATCCAGCGCAGGTCGTTGCAGACCTTCGTGAGGCTGACCGCCACGACCCGCAGTGCACCGCTCAGCTCGACCACGGCGTCCTGGGCCGACTGCGCCTCGAAGTGGTCGGCCGCCTCGCGGAAGGCGATGCCGGTGCGCTCGCTGACGCGGGCGATGACGGCCGCCGCGAACCCCGGAGCCGCGTTGAGCCCGGTCCCCGCGGCCGTGCCGCCGAGGGGCAGCTCGGCCGTGGCCTGCGCCCCCACGAGGACCCGCTGCGCGCCCAGCTCGACCTGCCGGGCGTACCCCCCGAACTCCTGGCCGAGCGTCACCGGCACCGCGTCCATGAGGTGGGTGCGGCCGGCCTTCACGACGTCGGAGAACTCGGACTCCTTGGCCCGCAGGGCCTTGGCGAGGTGCAGCAGGCTGGGGGCCAGGCCGCGGTGGACCGCCACCGTGGCCGCGATCCGCAGGGCGCTCGGGAACGTGTCGTTGCTCGACTGGCCGGCGTTGACGTGGTCGTTCGGGTGCACGGCCTCGCCGGTGGCCAGGTGCGCGATTCGGGCCACGACCTCGTTGACGTTCATGTTGGTGCTGGTCCCGGAGCCGGTCTGGAACACGTCGATCGGGAACTGCTCGTCGTGGCGACCGTCGGCCACCTGGGCGGCGGCCTCGGCGATCGCCGAGGCGCGAGCCTGATCGAGGACCCCCAGTTCGGCGTTGACCTCGGCAGCCGCGGCCTTGAGCAGGGCCAGGGCGTGCACGACGCCGGGCGGGACTGGCTGGCCCGAGATCGGGAAGTTCTCGACGGCCCGGGCCGTCTGGGCGCCCCACAGGGCGTCGGCCGGCACCTCCACGTCGCCCATCGAGTCGTGCTCGGTGCGGGTGGCCCGGCCGGGCTGGCTGCTCTGCTCGCTCATGCCCCCATCATGCGCCGAGCCGGCAGGAGCCCGCAGGGACGGGCAGCGCGGGGCGGGCCCGGGGGACCACTGGCCCACCCGGCATACCGTCCTCAGAGCTTGCGCAGGCGGATCCGGCGCACACCGTGGTCCTTGCCCTTGGCCAGCACCAGGGTGGCGCGGCTGCGCGTGGGCAGGACGTTCTCGCGCAGGTTGACCTCGTTGATCTCGGCCCAGATCCGTGACGCCGTGGCCTTGGCTTCGTCGTCGGACAACGCGGCATAGCGGTGGAAGTAGGAGTGCGGGTCGGCGAAGGCGGTCTCGCGCAGGCGCAGGAAACGCTCGACGTACCACTGCCGGATGTCGTCGAGGTGCGCGTCGACATAGACGGAGAAGTCGAAGAAGTCGCTGACCGCCATCCCCGTGCGCCCGTCCTCCTGGACCCTCGGCGCCTGCAGGACGTTGAGGCCCTCGACGATGAGCACGTCGGGTTGGCGGACGACGATCTCGACGTCAGGGACGATGTCATAGGTCAGGTGCGAGTAGACCGGGGCGCTGACCTCGGCCTTGCCGGCCTTGACCTCGGCGACGAAGCGCAGCAGCGCCCGGCGGTTGTAGGACTCGGGAAATCCCTTGCGGTGCAACAGGTTTCGCCGCTGCAGCTCGGCGTTCGGATAGAGGAAGCCATCGGTCGTGACCAGCTGCACCTCGGGCGTGCCGGGCCACCGCGACAGGAGCTCCTGGAGGAGTCGGGCAGTCGTCGACTTGCCGACCGCCACGGACCCGGCCACGCCGATGATGAACGGCGTCTTGGCCGGCCGCTCGCCGAGGAAGTCGGTCGTGATGCGGTGCAGTCCCGCGGTCGCGCCCACGTAGAAGTTCAGCAGTCGCGAAAGGGGGAGGTAGACCTCCTCCACCTCGGCGAGGTCGAGCGAGTCGCCGAGACCGCGCAACCGGGCGACGTCCTCGGCGTCGAGCGACAGCGGGTGGTTCTCGCGGAGCCGGGACCACGCGGCGCGGTCGAGCTCGACGTAGGGCGAGGGAAGGGCGCCTGCGCCGTTCGCGGGGTGGCTCACGGGCGCCATTGTTGCTCACCGCCCGGGCGGCCGGTCTCGTGCGGTGGGTCACCCGGGTGGCGGATAGGCTGCCTCCCATGTGCGGAATCGTGGGATATGTGGGCCCGAACGCGGACGGCAAGGCCCTGGACGTCGTCATGGAGGGCCTGGCGAGGCTCGAGTACCGCGGGTACGACTCCGCAGGGGTCGCACTCGTGACCGAGGACGGCGTCTCCACCGCGAAGCGCGCCGGCAAGCTCGTCAACCTGCAGGACGCCCTCGAGGCCGACCGGCTCCCCGGAGCCACCACCGGCATCGGCCACACCCGCTGGGCGACGCACGGCGGTCCGACCGACCAGAACGCCCACCCCCACCGCGGCGGCGACGACGGCAAGCTCGCCCTGATCCACAACGGCATCATCGAGAACTTCCACCAGCTCAAGCAGGGGCTGCTCGCCCAGGGCGTCGGGTTCGAGAGCGAGACCGACACCGAGGTGGCGGCCCACCTCGTGGCCAGCGCGTTCGCCGAGACCGGGGACCTCACCGAGGCCATGCGGTCGGTCGTCAACCGGCTCGAGGGGGCCTTCACCCTGCTGGCCGTCCACGCGGACCAGCCCGGGGTCGTCGTGGGCGCCCGGCGCAACAGCCCGCTCGTGGTCGGCCTCGGCGACGGTGAGAACTTCCTCGGCTCCGACGTCGCCGCCTTCATCGGGCACACCCGTCAGGCGCTCGAGCTCGGCCAGGACCAGATCGTCACGATCACCCCCGAGGCGCACACCGTCATCAACTTCGACGGGTCGCCGGCCGAGGGCAAGCGCTACGAGGTCACGTGGGACGCCGCAGCCGCCGAGAAGGGCGGCTACGCCACCTTCATGGAGAAGGAGATCTACGAGCAGCCGCACGCCGTCGGCGACACGCTCCTGGGGCGCACCGACCTCGAGGGCCGGCTGGTGCTCGACGACATGTCGATCACCGAGGACCAGCTGCGCGCGGTCGACCGCATCATCATCGTGGCCTGCGGGACGGCCGCCTACGCGGGCATGGTCGCCAAGTACGCGATCGAGCACTGGACTCGCATCCCCGTCGAGGTGGCCCTCGCCCACGAGTTCCGCTACTCCGACCCGATCGCGAGCGACCGCACGCTGGTCGTCTCGATCAGCCAGTCCGGCGAGACCATGGACACCCTGATGGCGGTCAAGCACGCCCACGAGCTCGGGGCGCTGACCCTGTCGATCTGCAACACCCACGGCTCGACCATCCCGCGCGAGTCGGACGCCGTGCTCTACACGCACGCGGGTCCCGAGATCGCGGTCGCCTCGACCAAGGCGTTCCTCGCCCAGATCACGGCCTGCTACGTCCTCGGCCTCTACCTCGCCCAGCTGCGCGGGGGCACCTTCGCCGACGACGCGCAGTCGGTGATGAAGGAGCTGCACGAGGTCCCCGCCAAGCTCGAGGAGCTGCTGGGGCGGATGGACCGCGTCAAGGAGATCGCCCGGTTCATGGCGGACACCCGCTCCGTGCTCTTCCTCGGCCGGAACGTCGGCTACCCGGTGGCCATGGAGGGCGCTCTCAAGCTCAAGGAGCTCGCCTACATCCACGCCGAGGGCTTCGCCGCCGGAGAGCTCAAGCACGGACCGATCGCGCTGATCGACGCCGGCCAGCCGGTCTTCATCGTCGTGCCCGGGCCGGGCACTCCCCACGAGCTGCACAAGAAGGTCGTCTCCAACATCCAGGAGATCCGGGCACGCGGCGCCCGCACCATCGTGGTCGCCGAGGACGGCGACGAGGACGTGCTGCCGTTCGCCGACGAGGTGATCCGCGTGCCCGCCACCTCTCCGTTGCTGGCGCCGCTGCTCACCGTGGTGCCGCTGCAGGTGTTCGCCCTGCACCTGTCGACCGCCAAGGGCCTCGACGTCGACCAGCCGCGCAACCTCGCCAAGTCGGTCACGGTCGAGTGAGCGCGCCCCGATGATCGTGGGCGTCGGCATCGACGTCGTCGACGTGGCGCGCTTCGGCGAGACCCTGGAGCGCACACCCGGCCTGCGCGACCGGCTGTTCACCGACGAGGAGCGCGGCTTGCCGCTCAACTCGCTCGCCGCCCGGTTCGCCGCCAAGGAGGCGCTCGCCAAGGCCCTGGGGGCGCCCGTCGGGCTCAACTGGCAGGACGCCACCGTGCGCCGGGGCGAGGACGGGCGTCCGCACCTGGTGATCACGGGCACCGTCGAGTCGCGGGCGGAGGCGCTCGGCGTGCACGCCTGGCACGTCTCCCTCTCCCACGACGCCGGGATCGCCTCGGCCGTCGTCGTCGCCGAGGGCTGAGCGGTGCTGCGCGCCTGGTCGGTTGCTCGGGTACGGGCCGCCGAACAGGCCCTGCTCGCAGTGCTCCCCGAGGGCGAGCTCATGGGCCGGGCGGCCGCTGGTCTCGCGGCCGTCTGCCGGGCCCGGCTGTCCGAACGCGACGGCACCCGCGTCGTGGGGCTGGTGGGACCGGGGAACAACGGCGGCGATGCTCTCTTCGCCCTCGCCGAGCTGGCCGAGGGTGGCGCACAGTGCCAGGTCCTCCACGGGGGCTGGCCGCTCCACCCGACCGGTCTCGCTGCCGCGCAGGCCGCGGGGGTGGTGGTGCTGCAGCCGTCCGACGCCTGGCTCGCGGCCCTGCACGCGGCGGACCTCGTGGTCGACGGTGTCCTCGGCATCGGTGGACGTCCCGGACTTCCGGACGAGGCCGCGGCCTGGGTCAGGGCGCTGCCGGACGAGGCCTACGTGGTCAGTGTCGACCTGCCGTCCGGAGCGGACCCGGCGGGCGAGGTCGGCAGCGACGCCGGGGTCTTCGCCGACGAGACCGTGACGTTCGGCGTGGCCAAGCCCGTGCACCTGCTGCCGGCGACGGAGCCAGCCGTGGGTCGGCTCACGGTGGTCGACATCGGCCTCGACGTCGAGGGCGAAGCCGACGTCGAGCGACTCGACCACGACGACGTCGCGCGCTCCTGGCCGGTGCCGGGTCCGGGCGCCGACAAGTACTCGCGCGGGGTCCTGGGCGTCATCGCCGGCGGCGACGCCTACCCGGGCGCGGCCGTCCTCGCCTGCACCGCGGCGGTGGAGGCAGGAGTCGGTATGGTGCGCTACCTCGGGACCGCGGGCTCCGTCGCCGCCGTCCGTGCCGCCGTTCCCGAGGCGGTCGTGGGCCCGGGTCGGGTCCAGGCGTGGGCCATCGGGCCGGGTCTGGACGTCGAGGCGACGGGGGAGTCCGCAGCAGCCCAGGTCGCCGCGGCCTACGCCGCCCTCGCCACCGACCTGCCTGTCCTCCTCGACGCCGGTGGGCTCGACCTCGTCGGGGGTCGCCGGGAGGCCCCCACCCTGCTGACGCCGCATGCCGGCGAGCTGGCTCGCCTGCTCACACGCCTCGAGGGGAGCGACGGTCCCGAGGGACGCGACGCCCCAGAGGGACGCGACGCGAGCGGCAGGTCCGGCGTGACGCGCGACGACGTCCTCGCCGAGCCGGTGCGCCATGCGCGCCGTCTCGCGGAGCTCACCGGGGCCACGGTCCTGCTCAAGGGCGCCACCACCCTGGTCGTCCCGGCGCCGCACACGGCGCGGCCGGTCCGGTCACAGGCAGACGCCCCGTCCTGGCTGGCGACCGCCGGCGCCGGTGACGTCCTAGCCGGGCTCGCCGGCACCCTGCTGGCCGCGGGGCTGGACCCCCTCGACGCGGGCAGCCTCGCGGCCCTGGTCCACGGCGTGGCCGCGGACCGTGCCAACCCCGGCGGTCCCGTCCGCGCGCTGGCCGTGGCCCACGCCATACCGTCGACCGTGGCGGCTCTGCTCCGGCGCGGTGACAGAGTTTGACCGGTCGTACTACGACGAACGGTTGAACCCTCGCGGCGGCCCCGCCCATAGCCTTGCCGTCTCATGTCCCCGAGGAGGCCGACAATGGGGGTTCCGCACACCCGAGTTGTCCGAGTCGCCCTACCGTCGAGCACTCGCTTCGCGCGAGCGCTCACGGCGGCGCTCGCCAGCATCGTCGTCGTGCTCGGAATGTCCACCACCGCCCTCGCCGCCGACCCGCCTGTGACGGGCACCTCGGTCAAGGTCACCTGGTCGTGCACGAGCACCCCGTGTCCGTGGGGTCCCACGGATGTGGCCCAGGCGCTGGTGTGGCCCTCGTCGATGGGCGCCCTGTCGACCCGGCACGGGTACACGACCTCGGCAGCGGTGTACGCCCCGAAGACCGCGGCGACCGGGTGGTCCGTCGCGATCACGTCCGGTGCGGCGAAGGTGTATGCCGGGCTCCCCGGCGGGTCGCACCGCGTGCTCGCGACGCTGGCGGCCGGTGGCGCGGCCTACGTCGTGACGGGTCTGGCCACCGGTGAGGTCGTCAGTGTCCAGAACCCGACGGTGTTCGGCTACGCCCTGACCGCGCCCGCCCCTGCGCCCACGCCCACGCCGACTCCGACTGCCACCCCGACCCCGACCCCGACGCCGACTCCCACGCCGACCCCGACTCCCACGCCGACCCCCACGCCGACCCCCACGCCCACGGGTCCGACCTCGGTCAGCGTGACCTGGACATGCACGGGCAGCCCGTGCCCGTGGGGTCCCACGGACGTGGCCCACGCGCTGGTGTGGCCCGCCTCGATGGGCGCGATGTCGACCCGGCACGGCTACACGACCTCGGCAGCGGTGTACGCCCCCCAGGCGGCGGCGACCGGGTGGACCGTCGCGATCACGTCCGGTTCCGCGAAGGTGTATGCCGGGCTGCCCGGGGGGACGCACCGCGTGCTCGCGACGCTGGCAGCCGGTGGTGCGGGGTACGTCGTGACGGGTCTTGCTTCCGGTGAGGTCGTCAGCGTCCAGTCTCCGTCGGTCTTCGGCTACGGCCTGACCGAGCCGGTGGCTGGCCCTGACCCGACGCCGACCCCCACCTCGACAGAGACCCCGACCACGACCACGACCACGACCCCGACGCCGACCCCGACGCCGACCCCCACCCCGACGCCCACACCGACCCCGACTCCGACGCCCACTGCCGCCGCGTGCACCGACCCGGTGACGTGCAGCCCGGTGAGCTGGATCGAGAGCCGCTGGGAGTGCAACATCCCGGAGTGCAGCGGCGGCGCGTGGGCCGGTGGCGTGATCTCCTGGCCGGAGGGCACCGCGTACTCGAGCAACAACCGGACGAGCTACAACTCCCGCACCGTGAAGTCACTGTCCGGTCAGCCGCTGTACCCGTACATGGGCTCCTGGGCCACCGGGTGCCAGCTGACGGTGGTCGACGGCGCGGTCCTGGTGATCGAGTGGAAGCGCGGCAGCAACACGTGGCGCCAGACGCTGGTCAACGCGGGTGAGAGCTACACGATCAACCTGGTCGGCGACGAGGACGGGGCGATGCTGGAGACCCCGAACAACACCGTGCCGTTCAGCGTCACGCTGCAGAACTGCAACCCGCAGCCGCTGACCCCCTGAGGCCCGCCCGGGCGCGGGCGACAGGGGCTCTGACAGACTGACGGGGCCATGAGCACACCAGTCCTGCCCTCCTGCGCCCACGTCGACCTCGGTGCCATCCGAGACAACGTCGCGGCGCTGAAGGCGCATGCCGGGTCCGCCGAGGTGATGGCCGTAGTCAAGGCAGACGCCTACGGCCACGGGCTGCTCCCGGCCGCCCGGGCGGCCGCGCGCGGCGGTGCCACCTGGCTCGGCGTCGCGCAGCTCGCCGAGGCGGTCGAGCTCGTGCAGGCGGGCATCACGACTCGGGTGCTCTCGTGGCTGCACGTGCCCGGGCAGGACTTCACGGAGGCCGTCTCCCTGGGCATCGAGCTCGGCGTCTCGTCAGCGTGGTCCCTCGACCAGGCCCTTGCTGCTGCGGCGGCCACCGGGCGCACCGCCCGGGTCCACCTCAAGGTCGACACGGGTCTGGGTCGCAACGGCGCGTGGGATGCCGACCTCCTGGCGCTGGTCGCCGCCGTCGGCCGCGCGCAGGCCGAGGGGGCGCTCGAGCTGGTCGGGGTGTTCTCGCACTTCGCCTACGCCGACGCGCCCGCCCACCCCACCGTCCGCGCCCAGCAGGAGCAGTTCGAGGCCGTCGTGGCCCAGTTCGAGGCTGCCGGGCTGCGCCCGCAGGTGCGACACCTGGCCAACTCCGCCGCCACCCTCACGAACCCCTCCGCCCACTACGACCTCGTGCGCCCCGGCGTCGCGGTCTACGGGCTCTCCCCGGTGCCTGACCTCGGGGCGCCCGCCGACTTCGGGTTGCGCGAGGCGATGCGGCTGGTCTCCAGGCTCTCCCTGGTCAAGGACTGCCCCGCCGGGCAGGGCGTCTCCTACGGGCACACCTACACGACCGCGTCCGACACCCGCCTGGGCCTCGTGCCGATGGGCTACTCCGACGGCATACCGCGGCACGCCTCCAACGCCGGACCCGTGCAGGTGGGCGACCGGACCTACACGGTCGCCGGTCGCGTCTGCATGGACCAGTTCGTGCTCGACCTCGGGGCCGACTCAACGGCTGCGGCGGGTGACGAGGCCGTCCTCTTCGGAGTCGGGGCACTGGGCGAGCCCACTGCCCAGGACTGGGCGCAGGCCGCACAGACCATCAACTACGAGATCGTGACCCGGGTGGGGGCGCGGGTGCCACGGGTCTACGTCGAGGAGGCCCACGCGTGAGTCCCGTCAACCGCAGCCTGATCGGTCTGGGCATCGGCCTGGCCGCCGCGGGCGCCGCCACCGGCGCGGGCATCGTCGCGGGCCGGGCGAGCAAGGAGCGGCACGCTCGCCTGTCGGTCCTGGCGCCCGAGGGGGCCTACGCCCACACGCCCGACAAGGAGTTCGTGGTCGAGGCGGACGACGGCGTCCGCCTGCACGTCGAGGTCGACGAGCCGGCGGCCGACGAGGCCTCACCCGACAAGCCCACCGTCGTGTTCTCGCACGGCTTCTGCCTCAGCCACCAGAGCTGGGTCCTGCAGCGCAAGGCCCTGATCCGCGAGGGCTACCGCGTCGTCGCCTGGGACCAGCGCGGTCACGGCGCCTCGGGGCGCGGCAGCGAGGAGTCCTGCGACATCGACCAGCTGGGCCGCGACCTGCACGCGGTGATCCGCGAGGCGGCGCCAGAGGGGTCGCTCGTCCTCATCGGGCACTCCATGGGTGGCATGACCATGATGGCGCTGGCCGACCAGTTCCCCGAGGTGGTGCGCGAGCGCGTGCTGGCGGTCGCCTTCGTCGCCACCAGCGCCGGCGGTGCCCAGCTGGTCTCGCTCGGGTTCGGTCAGTACTTCGGCAAGCTGGTGGGCCGGTTCGGCCCCGGGGTGCTCGACCGGCTGTCCGCGCGACCTGGTTTCGTCCGCGGTGCGCTCCGCGCCGGTCGTGACATCGAGGAGTTCCTCGTCGAGCGCTGGAGCTTCGCATCGCCCGTGCCGCCCGCGGCCGTACGGCTGACGGGCGACATGATCTTCGGGACGCCGCTCGACGTCATGGCCGACTTCCTGCCCACCTTCGACCAGCACGACAAGCGCCACGCCCTCGTGCACTTCCACGGCATCGAGGCGTTGGTGCTCAACGGAGTTCGCGACGTGCTCACGCCTCCCGACCACAGCGAGGAGATCGTCCGGCTCATCCCGGGCGCCGAGCACGTGGTCATCGAGGAAGCCGGTCACATCATCATGCTCGAGCACCCCGAGGTGCTCACCGAGCAGTTCACTGCGCTCATCGAGCGCGGCATGCGCGCGGCGACCGAGGGCGTGCGGGTCTCCGGGAAGCCGCGCGTGCGCCGCACCGTCACGGACCTCGCCAAGCGCCGCCGCGTCGCCAAGGCGCGCCGCGGAGGCAAGAGTGCCTGACGTCACGAGCCCGCCCCTGCCCACCGCCGAGGACACCCGGGACTGGGGTGCCAGGTTCGCCACGGTCCTGCGCGCGGGCGACCTCGTCGTCCTGACCGGGGGCCTCGGCGCGGGCAAGACCACGCTCACCCAGGGCATCGCCGAGGGACTCGGGGTGCGCGGCCCCATCACGTCGCCGACGTTCGTCATCGCTCGCGTGCACCCCTCACTGGTGGGCGGACCGGCCCTCGTGCACGTCGACGCCTACCGGCTCGGGGGGTTCGCCGAGCTCGACGACCTCGACCTCGACACGTCGCTGGAGGGCTCCGTCACCGTGGTGGAGTGGGGCCACGGTCTTGCCGAGGACCTGTCGGAGGACCGCCTCGAGCTGGTCCTCGAGGGTGACGAGGTCCGCACGGTCGGCGTGCTCGCCCACGGTGCCCGGTGGCGCGACGTCGACCTGTCGACCCTGGGGGCGGTGGCCTGATGCTGCTGCTGGCGATCGACACCTCCACCTCGGCGATCACCGTGGGGCTGCACGGCACGCCTCACCCCGTCACCGCCACGGTCATCGACGCCCGAGCCCACACCGAGCACGTCGCCCCGCTCATCGAGCGCTGCCTGGCCACCGCGGGCGTGACGCCGGCCGACGTCACCGACGTCGTGGTGGGCACCGGACCGGGGCCGTTCACCGGGCTGCGGGTCGGGGTCGTCACCGGGCTCGTGTTCGCCCACGCTCGCGGCATCCCGGTGCACGGCGTCTGCAGCCTGGACGCCCTGGCGGCGGTGGCCGCCCAGCAGGTCGGTGACGGCGACCTGCTCGTGGCGACCGACGCCCGCCGCAAGGAGGTCTACTGGTCGCGGTATGCCGTGCGGGCCGGCCGCGCGACGCGGCTCACCGAGCCTGCCGTGGACCGGCCGGGCGACCTCCCCGCCGACCTGCGCGCCCTGCCGACCGCAGGACGCGGGCCGGTCCTCTACCCCGACCTGTTCGCCAACCCCCTCGACGTGCTGGACGTCGACGCGGCGGCCCTCGCCCAGGTGGCGACCGAGGGCATCCACGACGGCATCCCGATGCCGGTCGAGCCGTTGTACCTGCGCCGTCCCGACGCCCTCACCACCGCCGAGCGAGCACGCGCATGAGGGACCTGCACTGGAGCGACCTGCCGGCACTCGTCGCCCTCGAGACCGAGCTGTTTCCGGACGACGCGTGGTCCGAGCCGACGTGGTGGGCCGAGCTCGCGGCCAGGCCGCGACGGTCCTACGTCGTCGTCCCTGACGCCGAAGGCACCGTCGTGGGCTACGGCGGCCTCGACCTGGGCGGCGAGGTCGCCGACATCATGACGATGGCCGTGGCTCCCGCGGCCCAAGGCCGCGGGATCGGGCGCCAGCTGCTCGACGAGCTGGTCGCGCGGGCGCAGGCCGACCACGCGGCATACCTCATGCTCGAGGTCCGCGCTGACAACGAACCGGCCCGAAAGCTCTATGCGACAAGGGGATTCGAGACCTTGACCGTCCGACGTCGCTACTACCAGCCCGGCGACGTCGACGCGCACGTGCTGCGCCTGACGCTGGCGGAGGTGAGCTGATGGCGACCGACCAGCCCCTGGTCCTCGGCCTCGAGACGTCCTGCGACGAGACCGGCGTGGGCATCGTGCGGGGTGAGACGCTGCTGGTCGACGCGATCGCGAGCAGCGTCGACGAGCACGCCCGGTTCGGTGGGGTGGTGCCCGAGGTCGCGAGTCGGGCACACCTCGAGGCGATGGTGCCGACGATCGAGGGCGCGGCGCGCGAGGCGGGCGTGCGGCTGTCCGACCTCGACGCCATCGCTGTCACGTCGGGGCCGGGCCTCGCGGGCGCCCTCATGGTGGGCGTCGCCGCGGCGAAGTCGCTGTCCGTGGCGCTCGGCAAGCCGCTCTATGGCGTCAACCACCTCGCGTCGCACGTGGCCGTCGACATCGTCGAGCACGGTCCGCTGCCCGAGCCGACGCTGGCCATGCTCGTCTCGGGCGGCCACTCCTCGCTGTTGCTGGTGCCCGACGTCACCCACGACATCCAGTCGCTCGGGTCGACCATCGACGACGCGGCGGGGGAGGCGTTCGACAAGGTCGCTCGGGTGCTGGGTCTGCCGTTCCCGGGTGGCCCGCACATCGACCGGGTCGCGCGGGAGGGCAACCGGGTGGCCATCGACTTCCCCCGCGGCCTCACGACGGGTCGCGACCTGGAGCGCTACCGGTTCGACTTCTCGTTCTCGGGGCTGAAGACCGCGGTGGCACGGTGGGTGCAGGCGCGCGAGGCTGCCGGGGAGCCGGTGCCGGTCGCCGACGTCGCGGCGTCGTTCCAGGAGGCGGTGACCGACGTCCTCACCCGCAAGGCCGTCGCGGCCTGCCGGGAGCACGGCGTCGCGAACCTCCAGATCGGCGGTGGGGTGGCGGCCAACTCGCGGTTGCGGGCCATGGCCCAGGAGCGGTGCGACGCCGCCGGCATCTCGCTGCGCGTCCCGCGACCGGGGCTGTGCACGGACAACGGCGCCATGGTGGCGTCGCTGGGGGCCCAGATGGTGCTCAAGGGGCGTGCGCCGTCGCCGCTGGGGCTGCCGGCCGACTCCTCGATGCCGGTGACCCAGATCCAGTCCTAGTCGCAGCCCCTCAGCGACAGTCTGGCCGACGAGAGACCGCCTGGCCCCTGTCGCGGGGTGGGCTCGGCGCACTTCGGTGGGCCGAGCCGGAGGGTGCTAGCCGCAGCGCACGAGGCCGAGGTCGGCCTTGAGGTCGAGCACCCGTGCCGCAGCCGCGTCGACCTGGGCCCCGAAGGCCTTGCTGGAGGCCCGCTTCGTGGCGATGGCGGCCAGCATGGGCGGGGCCTGCGACGCCGTGGCGGTCAGCACGATGTCGCCGCCCGCTGCGATGAAGCGGGTCGCGCGCGCCCCGACCGGGACCGCCGCCACTGCCTTGGCGGCACCGACGTCGTCCGTGATCACCACCCCGTCGAAGCCGAGCCGGTCGCGCAGCAGGTCCGTGACGATCGCCCTGGAGAACATCGCCCGGTTGTCCGAGTCGAGCTGGGGGTAGCGGGCCGAGGAGACCATGACGAGCGGGGCGCCCGCCTCGATGCCGGCCCGGAACGGCTCGAGGTACGGGTCGTCGGTGCTGGCCACGGTGTCGGTCGTGCCCTGGGAGGTCAGGTCGGTGTTGCCCGTGACGCGGCCCAGGCCGGGGAAGTGCTTGACCGTGGGCGCGATGCCCGCGGCGAGGGTGCCCTTGACGAAGGCGGTCGCAAGCCGCGCGTTCACCGCGGGGTTGCCGGGGGAGAAGTCGCGGCGGTACCGGCCGATCGGCTGGTTGGCGGCGCCGAGGGAGGTCGGGACGGTGTCGGCGACCGGAGCGAGGTTGATGTTCACGCCGGCCTTCTTGAGCTCTCGTGACCAGGCCTCGACGTTCTTCTCCTCGGTGGCGACACCGGACTGGGCCTGGGTGCGCGCCGAGGGCATGCGGGTGAAACCGGGCCCGCGCAGCTGCTGGACCTGACCGCCCTCCTGGTCGGCGGCGAGGAGCAGGCCACCGCCCGCGGCAGTCTGCAGTCGCGTGGACACGGTGGCGACCGAGGCGCTGCCGCCGGACCAGCCGCCGAGGAAGATCACGCCGCCCAGGTCCTGGGCCTTGACCTGCGCAGCCAGGGCGCGCGAGCTGCCGGTCGGTTGCAGGCCGACCATGAGCAGCTGCCCGGCCCGCTGGGCTGGAGTCAACTCGGCCGCGAGCCGCTCCCCGCACGAGGGGGCGGCCGTGGTGGTGGTGGTGGTCGTCGTCGTGGTCGAGGAGGTCGAGGTGCTCGGGGAGCCGGGACTCGTCGTCGTGGTGCTGCTCGACGCGGACCTGGCGGACCCTGTCGGGGCCCCGCCGGTCCCGCCGGTGCACGCGGTGACCACGCCCAGCGCCAGCGTCGCCGCGCCCACGGTCAGCACGCGGAGGGCGGGAGCGGGTCGGGCGGTCACCGAGGGACCGTACCCCAACGCTCTGGCAGGATCGAATGCGTGACCCTGCCCGTGATCCTCGACGTCGACACCGGAGTCGACGATGCCTGCGCCCTCCTCCTCGCGGCGCTCCACCCGGCACTCGACCTGCGTGCCGTGACCTGCGTCGGCGGCAACGCCGACGTCGACTCGGTCGTGGCCAACACCCTCACGGTGCTCGACGCGGCCGGGCGCGAGGACGTGGTCGTGGCGCGCGGCGCAGAGCGCCCACTGCTCGAGGAGCCGAAGGACGCCCGGGTCGTCCACGGTGAGGACGGAATGGGCGACCTCGACTGGCCACGGTCGACCCGCACGCCGGACCCGCGTCATGCCGTCGAGGTGCTGCGCGATGTGCTGATGGCGGCTGCCGAGCACGGCCACGACGCCGACCGGGTGACTCTCGTCCCGCTCGCGCCGCTGACCAACATCGCCCTCCTGTTGCGCACCTATCCCAGCGCTGCCAGGGGGATTCGCGAGATCGTGTTCATGGGAGGAGCAGCCCAGGTCGGCAACGTCACGGCCTCGGCGGAGTTCAACGTCTTCCATGACCCCGAGGCGGCTGCGGTGGTCCTGGACGCCTGCGTCGACCTCGACATCCCGGTGACGATGTACGGCCTGGACGTCTTCTACGAGCCACGGGTCGAGCTCGAGACGGCTCGCACGCTCGTCGCAGCCGGGGGTGGTGGCGCCGCCGAGCTGGGCGGGCGCCTCGTCGAGTTCCAGTGCGGGCGCTTCGGCACGGACTCGGCGACCCTGGGTGACGCGGGGGCGGTGTGCGCCGTCATCGAGCCGGGCGGCGTCACCCGGCGACGGCTGCCCGTCAGGGTCGAGCTCGCCGGCACGTGGTCGCGAGGACGCACGATCGTCGACTCGCGGGACTGGGCCGCAGGCATCGACTACGACCCCCACGGGCAGGCACGCTCCACGATCGACGTGTGCCTCGAGGTCGACGCCCGGCGCTACGCGACCCTGTGGCTCGACACCGTCTCGGGCGGGATGCGCTGATGGGCCGCGTCGTGGTGCTCGGGTCCCTCAACGTCGACCTCGTCGTCGACGTGCAACGCCATCCCCGGCCCGGTGAGACGATCCTCGCGCTCGGTGACACTCGCCGGTTCGCCGGCGGCAAGGGCGGCAACCAGGCCGTTGCCGCCGCGGCGGCCGGGGCCGTCGTGACCGTGGTCGGTGCCGTGGGCGACGACGACGGTGGCACGGCATACCTGCGCAGGCTGGGGGAGCGGGGCGTCGACGTGACCCCTGTGCAGACCTTGGCCGGCACCCCCACGGGCCAGGCCTGGATCACCGTCGACGACGCCGGCGAGAACGCCATCGTCGTCATCCCCGGGGCGAACGGGCGCGTCGACGCCCTCGCGGTCCCGGACCTCGGACCGGGTGACGTCCTGCTGGCACAGCTCGAGGTGCCCGTCCCGGTCGTGGCGAGGGCCGCCCGGGCGGCGCACGCTCGGGGCGCGCGCGTGGTCGTCAACGCCGCCCCGTATGCCGCGTTGCCGGCCGACGTGGCTGCGCTCGCCGACCCGGTGGTGGTCAACGAGCACGAGGCCATGCAGCTCGGGGAGTCCGGCGTCGTGCCGGGCTCGCTGCTGGTGACCTTCGGCGCCGCAGGGTGCAGCTGGGACGGCGAGCAGTTCCACGGCGAGGCGGTGGACGGCGCCGATGTCGTCGACACGACGGGCGCAGGCGATGCCTTCTGTGGGGCACTGGCGGCCGCGCTGGCTCAGGGCGCTGACCGGCGGGCAGCGGTCGCGGCGGCCATGGCGGCCGGAGCCGACACCGTGCGCCACCAGGGAGCGCAGCGCGACCCTGAGCTCTAGGCGGCGGTCAGGCGGTCAGTTGACCGAGACGTGCACGTGGTCCATGTGGTTGGCGGTGATACCGCCACGGTCCGACATGGGCTTCCAGGTGCCGCTGCTGGGGTACCAGATCCGCTGGTACCAGATGATGTACTTCACGTTGAGCTCTGCCGCGTGCGCCATGACGTAGGCGGCGACGGCGTCACCGGCCGATCGGGACGGGACCATCGCGTCGACGGCGTTGCCGGTGCCGTGGTCCATGTCGCCGGGGCGGTAGCCGCCGAAGCTCGTGACCTGCGGGCAGTTGTCGCGGAGCGCATTGAGCACGACCAGCCCGTGCTGGGTGAGGCCGAGCTCGTGGGGCAGGCCGGTGCGGCGGATGCTGCGCGACGCCTGCCTCTCACCACGGACAGCCGCGGCGTCGGAGGACTCGCCCGACCCCGAGGTCCGGGAGGGCTTGGCCAGGGCCTTGAAGCCGATCGCGCCGTAGTTCGCAGAGGCTCGGGGCGCAGCAGCCTCCTGTGCCTGGGCGGCCACGGTCACCTGCGGCGCCGTGAACGCGCTCGCGGTCAGCTGGATGGTCGGTGCCGCGGGGGGCGACGCGAACGCCGTCGCCAGGCCGAGCGCGGCCGTGCTGACTCCCAGGGCCTTGACGATCGAAGCGTGGCTGGGGCGCCGGATCGCCTGGATCAAGAGGCTCGCCGAGGACGGCCGGGCATGGGCGTGCCGGGCCGCTCGGGTCTGGGGGGTCGAAGACATCGGCTCCGACCATAGAAGACGCCCGCTGGTCGTGGCGAATCCCCGAGCGTGTCGAGTGGCCGGAGTCACGCGGAGCCCTGTGGTTCCGCGCATTTGCCGTCGAACGCGTGGTTGGCTGGGGCGCCCCCGCCGACTGGCGTGACAGCCTGCCTGCGACCCTCCTGTTGACCTGCCTCAGGCCGGTTGGACGATGAGCGCGACCTGGTTGCTGCGCACCCGGGTCAGCACGACGACGGCCTCGTGGTGGCCCTTGGCAGGGAGCCGGAGCTGGCGACGCAGCAGGTCCGCGTCGACGCTGACCCCGCGCTTCTTGATGGTCAGCCGGTCGATGCCGTGGTCGCGCAGCCAGCCCCGCAGCGCCTTGACGTTGAACGGCATCACCTCGACCACGGCATACCGGCGGGCGTAGGGGACCTCGACGGAGCGCGACGAGCCCACATAGCCGACCCCGGCATCGAGCTCGGCCCCGTCGGTCGCTGCGGTGAGCGCCCCGGTGAGCCCCGCCCGCAGCACGGCCCGGTCGGGCTCGTAGAGCCAGGCCCCGACGTCGGCAAGGTTGGTGAGGGTGGGCGCGGCCCCGTCCGTGTCTGCCTCGGTGACCTGCACGGCGGCGAGACCGTCACGCAGCACCGCGGCGGTGCGGCCGGGCGTGCGGGCCAGCGGCCCGAACCACACGGCGCACTCGACGACCTCGCCCTCCCACGAGGTCCACTGGGCCTCCGCTCGGGGCGGCAGAGCGGCATGGGGGAACGCCGGGCTGAGCTTGGTGCCCGTGGCCGGGAGGTCCCTCGCGACCGCCTGGACCGTGTCCCACGACGGCGAGATGGCGGCGAGGTTGAACACCCGGCGGGTGCGACCGGTGATGTCGGCGACGCCGGGCGTGCGACGGGCGGGGTCGAGCCAGGCGCCCACGCCGCGCGCGCCCTCGCCCTGGGGCGCGGTGAACTCCTCGACCACACCCTGGTTCGCCGTGGATTCCGGCCAGTGCCGCAGGTTGACCGCTGCGATGCCGGCCGTCACCTCGTCGGCGTCGATGGCCCGGACCCGGAGGTCGAGACCGGCCATGGCCATCGCGTCCGAGCCGATGCCGCACCCGAGGTCGTGCACGGTGTGCAGCCCGGCCGCGCGGAAGCGCTGCGCGTGCTGGGCGGCGACGGACAGTCGGGTGGCCTGCTCGAGGCCGTCCGACGTGAGGACCATGCCCCGCGCGAACTCCCCGAACTTGTCCCGCGCCCTGGCTCGCAGCCTGGCCTGGTTCAGGGCGGCGGCCACCAGGTCGGGGTCGAAGCCCGCGCCCCGCAGCCGCGCCTGGAGGGCCAGCGCCTGCGACTCGTCGTAGTCGGGCAGCGACTGGAGCAGGCCCCAGCCCTCGCCGCTGGTCAGGCGTCGCAGCAGGGCCAGGTCCATGGCCCGCATTGTGTCGTATGCGGGGTGGCCGCCACAGGTGCCCGGGTCGCCCGCCGCCGGTGCCCGGGGTCGCCCGCCGCCGGTGCCCGGGGTCGCCCGACCGCGGGTGCCGGGGTCGCCCGCCGCGGGTCAGCGGTCGCGGCGCCACTCGTACGGAGTCGTCGTCGACACCTTGAGGAGACCGGAGCGCTCGAGGATGGGCCGGGAGAACTCGGTCGAGTCGCTGTTGATGTAGCGCTTGCCGTAGCCCATGGCCGACCGCGCCCGCGCCGCCGTCAGGGCCCGGTAGATGCCCTTGCCGCGGTACTCCGGCCGAGTCGCGCCACCCCAGATCCCCGCGAAGTCCGTGTCCTCGACCGGCTCGAGCCGACCGGCGCTGACGATGCGGCCGTCGTGCTCGGCCACCCACATCTCCATGTCGTCGCGCGTCCGCAGCCGGTGCAGGATCTGCAGGAGGAGCTCCTGCGCCTCCTCTGGCTCGTCCCCGAACACCTCGGCCTGCATGGCACACATCGCGCGGACGTCCTCCTCGTCGGTCACCTGGCGCACCACCACGCCTTCGGGCAGCTCGACGTCGACGGCGAGCAGGTGGGCCTCGCCGATCATGATCGACTCGGGCTCGTCGGGCACGAACCCGCGTGCGACCAGTGCCTCGTGCAGCCCGGGGGCGCGGTCGTGGCCCCGGGTCTTCCACTCGACCCGGAGGATCTCCGGCATCGCCTCGTAGTGCGCCAGGGCCTGGTCCACCAGCTGGCGCACCGAGTCCTCGTCGGCAGGCCGTCCGTCGACGTCGAGGGTCTTGTAGGTGATGAACCCCCGGCCCCCGAGGTAGGTGGCGAGCACCAGCGGCCCGAGCCGCGGTGCGGTCAGGGCGGAGGAGAGCTCCTCGCGCAGCTGCTCGTCGTAGGCGCGCAGCAGGACGGCGGGGTCGCTGGTGGGGGTCGGCATGCGCCAGACACTGCCCGGTCCGGGGGGTTCGGCGCCACCGCATTTGGCCCGCGCCGTCCGCCCTCGGCGAACGCCCCGTCCAGTTCTGGCACTCGAGTTGACCGAGTGCTAACCACGAGCCTAGATTGGCGGTTGGCACTCCGGTTCGCCGAGTGCTAACGCAGCCGCCTGGTCGACCCCCGCGACGGCGACCGGACCGGCAGCACCCTGCACCACCCACCACTGTCCAACTTCGACATTCCCGAAGGGGAGGTCCTCACCGTGTCGGTTTCCATCAAGCCGCTCGAAGACCGCATCGTCGTCAAGTCCGTCGAGGCCGAGCAGACCACTGCGTCTGGCCTCGTCATCCCGGACACCGCGAAGGAGAAGCCCCAGGAGGGCGAGGTCCTTGCGATCGGCCCGGGCCGCATCGACGACAACGGCAACCGCGTCCCGCTCGACGTCACCGTCGGCGACCGCGTGATCTACAGCAAGTACGGCGGCACCGAGATCAAGCACGGCGGCGAGGAGTACCTCATCCTCTCCGCCCGCGACGTCCTCGCCATCGTCGGCTGAGCATCCGCACCTCGTGATTGACGTGCCCTGTGTGCCGGCCCGCCGGCATACAGGGCACGTCGCCTTTCACCCCGAATGTCAGCACCCCGATTTCGACTGCTAGAGAAGGACTTTCATGGCTAAGACGCTGGAGTTCAACGACTCCGCCCGCAAGTCGCTGGAGCGCGGCGTTGACGCGCTCGCGAACGCGGTCAAGGTGACGCTCGGCCCCAAGGGCCGCAACGTCGTCATCGACAAGAAGTGGGGCGCCCCCACGATCACCAACGACGGTGTGACCATCGCCCGCGAGATCGAGCTCGAGGACTCGTACGAGAACCTCGGCGCCCAGCTCGCCAAGGAGGTCGCCACCAAGACCAACGACGTCGCGGGTGACGGCACCACCACCGCCACCGTGCTCGCCCAGGCCATGGTCAAGGAGGGCCTGCGCAACGTTGCCGCGGGTGCCGCCCCGGCCAGCCTCAAGCGCGGCATCGACAAGGCCGTCGAGGCCGTGTCCGCCAAGCTGCTCGAGAACGCCCGCGAGATCGAGGGCAAGGAGGAGATCGCCCAGGTCGCCGCGCTGTCCGCCCAGGACGAGACGATCGGGTCGACCATCGCCGAGGCCTTCGACAAGGTCGGCAAGGACGGCGTCATCACCGTCGAGGAGTCCTCGACCGCGACGACCGAGCTCGAGTTCACCGAGGGCATGCAGTTCGACAAGGGCTACATCTCGCCCTACTTCATCTCCGATGCCGAGCGCATGGAGGCCGTGATCGAGGACGCCTACATCCTCATCAACCAGGGCAAGATCTCGGCCATCGCCGACGTCCTCCCCGTCCTCGAGAAGGTCGTCAAGAGCGGCAAGCCGCTGCTGATCATCGCCGAGGACATCGACGGCGAGGCGCTGTCGACCCTGGTGGTCAACAAGATCCGCGGCACCTTCAACGTGGTCGCGGTCAAGGCCCCCGGCTTCGGCGACCGCCGCAAGGCGATGCTGCAGGACATGGCGACCCTCACCGGTGGCCAGGTCATCTCCGAGGAGGTCGGGCTCAAGCTCGACCAGGCCGACCTCGACGTGCTGGGCCAGGCCCGCCGCGTCGTCGTCACCAAGGACACCACCACGATCATCGACGGCGCCGGAGACACCGACGACGTCACCGGCCGGGTCAACCAGATCAAGGCCGAGATCGAGCGCACGGACTCCGACTGGGACCGCGAGAAGCTCCAGGAGCGCCTCGCCAAGCTCGCCGGCGGCGTCTGCGTGATCAAGGTCGGTGCGCACACCGAGGTGGAGCTCAAGGAGAAGAAGCACCGCATCGAGGACGCCATCTCGGCGACCCGCGCGGCCATCGAGGAGGGCATCGTCGCCGGTGGCGGCTCCGCCCTCGTGCACGCCTCGGCCGTCATCGACGACCTCGGTCTCGAGGGCGACGAGGCCACCGGTTCGCTCATCGTCAAGAAGGCCGCGGCCGAGCCGCTGCGCTGGATCGCCGAGAACGCGGGCATGGAGGGCTACGTCGCAGTCTCCAAGGTGCGCGAGCTGACGGTCGGCAACGGCCTCAACGCCGCCACGGGCGAGTACGGCGACCTGATCAAGGCCGGTGTCATCGACCCGGTCAAGGTCACCCGCTCGGCCCTGCGCAACGCCGCGTCGATCGCTGCGATGGTCCTCACGACCGACACGCTCGTCGTGGAGAAGAAGGAAGACGAGGAGCCGGCGTCCGGCGGTCACGGCCACGGCCACGGCCACTGACCCACTCCTGACCCGGGCTGACGTGCGGCGCTGAGCCGCACGGCATACCTCCCGAAGGCCCGTCCCCCAGTGGGGCGGGCCTTCGGCGTTCCCGTATGCCGCGGGCGCCCTGCACGCCCAACGCGGCGAGTGTGGACGCCGGCGCAGGGGGTTCGCGCGGGGCGGATGCGGTGGGACGCTGGGGCCAGGCCCCGCACGGACGCGGGGCGCCGGTGCTGGGTGGTGGCGATGACTCGGTCGGAGTCGGCTCCGAGCCTGGAGGAGTATGTCGTCGCGCGCGGCTCCGACCTGGTGCGCCTCGCGTGGTTCCTCACCGGTGACGCCGCCGCCGCCGACGACCTCGTGGTGGACACGCTCGGACGGGCGGCCCGCGACTGGCACGGGCTCACCGACGACGGCGGTGGTGCGATCGACACCACCCTCACGCGGCGCCTGCTGCGCACCTTCCTGCACGGGCACGACCCTGCCCGCGACCCTGCCCGCGACCCTGCCAGCGACCGGGTGATCGATGGTGCAGGTGACCCGGCCGGCATCTCAGGTGGCCAGCCCCGAGCAGCGGGTGGGGCCTGGGCTGCGTTGCTGGGCCTGCCGCGTCACCAGCGGGCGGTCCTCGTGCTCCGGCACGCGCTGGACCAGCCGCCGGAGCGCGTCGCAGTCCTGCTGGACACCTCGACTGCGACCGTGGCGTCGCGCGAGCGGGCGGCGCTCGATGCCTTCGGGCGCAGCGAGTCGGGCGCCCGGGCGGTGCTGCCGGCCCTCGTCCCGTCCGACCCCTCGACCCACGGGCTCGCGAGCCGGGCCCGTGACCGGGTCGACGGGCGACGGCGGGTGCGCACGGTCGCCTCGTCGGCGGTGGCGGCCCTCGTCGTCGTCGCGGCAGCGGTGGTGGCTGCCACCAGCAGCCCGCCCAAGGTGCAGCCCGCTCCGGGGCCCACGACGACGACTCGGGTGGCCCTCAGCTGTCGCACGACGACGGCCGAGGCGTCCGTCCCGGACGAGGCCATCTGGGTGCTGAGCGACACGGCGACCGCGGTGCTGCTGTGTGCCCGACGAGACGACGACTCCGTGTGGCCGGGCTCGTTGCCGCCGGACGACGAGCTGACCGACCCCCGCGCGATCGACCTCGTGACCATCGAACCGCGGACGTCGGGGGTGGAGTGCGCCGGGCTTGTGGCGGGCCCGACCTACCGGCTCCTCGTGCGTGACCGCGACGGGGCGGTCCGCAGCTACGAGAACGAGGTACTGGCCTGCAACGGATGGCCCCTGCTCAGCAGCTACTACGTCGCGGTCGCCGAGCAACGGGCTGCCGAGGACCAGGCCGCGGCGGGGTTCCTCGGCTGCCCGGCACTGCTGGGCGAGCACCCCCGTGCCGCCGAGTCGAGCCCGAAACCCTTGCTGGCCAAGGGAACCGTGTTCACCCTCGCCACCGCGTGCCTCCACCAGCTGCCTCGCGACGATGTGGTCCCACGGTTCCGCGAGGTGCGTTCCAACGTCCTCGGCACGCCGCAGCTGGCCCAGCTGAACGCCGACGCCCGCCACGCCGGGTCCGCCCTCGGGTCGCTGCCGTCCTGCCCGATGGCGGGGTCGCTCGTCGTCGTGAGGGCGCTGACCGACTCCAACCGGCTGGTCGAGCTGAGCGGCGCGTGCGGGGACGTGCTGAGCGTCAACTGGTCCCCGAAGGACGTCTGGGCGGTGAGTGCCCAGACGTCGTCGATGCTTCAGGCACTGCTGTCCGGGCGGTGAGGTCCGCGTGGGGGAGGCGACCCGACCGGCGCGGTGACAACCTTGGAGCGGGGCCGACCGCTTCTCCCAGACATGAGGAACCCGTTGGCCGAAGGTGAGGGTGAGGTGGTCGTCATGACGCACACGGGGCCCCCGTCCTTCGACGACTACGTCAGCGCCCGCGGGGCCGACCTGCTGCGGACCGCGTGGTTGCTGACCGGCGACCACCAGCGTGCCGAGGACCTGGTCCAGACCGCCCTCGGCAAGGTGTGGCCGCACTGGGCCCGCATCACCCGCGACGGTTCGGGGTCGTACGACGCCTACGTCCGCCGCGTCATGATGACGACGTACATCGCCTGGTGGCGCCGGCGCTGGAACGGCGAGTACCCGACCGAGTTCCTCCCCGAGCGTCCGGCTGCCGCGGCCGACACCACCGAGCTGCGCCGCGACCTGCTCGCCGCGCTCGCCACCCTGCCCCGGGGGCAGCGCGCAGTCGTCGTGCTGCGCTACTTCGAGGACCTCACCGAGGTCCAGACCGCCCAACAGCTCGAGTGCAGCGTGGGAACGGTCAAGAGCCAGTGCGCGCGGGCCTTCGCCACGCTGCGCCACAGTCCGTTGCTCATGGACGAGGGGGCCCGTCATGACTGACATCGAGACCAGGTTGCGCGACGCGATGCACACCGCGACGCCGGAACGCTTCGACACCACGGGGCTCGCCCCAGGTGCCCACCGGTATGCCGTGCGCGCCCGTCGGCTGCGCGTCGCGAGCACGACACTGGTCGCGGCCGTCGTGATCGGTGCCATCGGCACCGCCGGCTCGGGCCTGTTCCGCGACCGTGCCACCGAACCGGCCGTCCCGAAGCCCTCGCAGACCACCAGCCCGATCAACATCTGCCCGGACCTCCAGAAGACGATCACGCCCCTCACCTCGGTCCCGGCGAGTCCGCTCAGCTCCCGCGCCGACGCGGTGCTGGTCTGCGCCCTCACCGGTGGGGACTCGGTCTGGCCGGGGTCGCTGCCCCCCGACGACGCCGTCCTCAAGCCGGCGACCATCGACATGCTGGACTGGCGGCTCGAGGGCGACCCGTCCGCATCCGGGTGTGGCAACCGTCCCAAGGGCGAAGCGTTCACCGTCAGCTACCGGGACCTGCAGGGCACCTCGCACACCTACCTCAACTCCGACCTGCTCTGCGACGGCTGGGTGTTCCTCGACTCCTACTACGTCGCCCTGTCCGAGCAGGGAGCCGACTACGCGAGCCACCAGCCAGCCCAGGACCCGTACCCGACCTGTCCGCCGATCCTCCCTGGCCTGGGGGAGAGCCTCGCGGGCAAGCCCGTGGCGCTGCCCAAGGGCACCGTGTTCACCTCCGCGATCACCTGCGCCCACCCCGTCGTCGACCCGCGTGCAGTCACCGCCGACGCGGTGCCACGGCTGCTCTACGTGCGACGTGGGGTGATGGGCGATCGCGACCTGGCGACGATCAACGCGAACCTGGCGAGGACCGGCTCCGGGAACGATGACCCGGGGTGCAAGGAGACGGCGCCCCTGAACGTGACCTTCGTGGTCCGCGCGGTGACCTCGAAGGGCGACCAGGTGTCGCTCACGGCACCCGCCGCCTGCCTTCCCCACTTCCACGTGAACGACCAGCAGGGTGTGACGATCACGCTGGAGCAGGCGACGGTCGACATGATCACCGGCCCGCTCAACCGCTTCCCCTGAGCGCGGCGCCGGTCGCGGCGCGGCCCTCGGTGCCAGGCCCGGTGCCGGGCGCGGTGCGGCCCCCTGCGC